>NZ_JAENWL010000397.1 GCF_016650095.1 Clostridium sp.
AAAATAAAGATAAGTATAAATATTTAATTTAGAAATGAATAAAAATAAACATTAACATTAATAAAGATAAGTAAGCGATCATTCGTATTATTTAGAGGTGGTTTCTTATTAAACTTATAATTAGATTATACAAGGAGGTTATATTGATGAGTTATGAACCCTACGATTGTATTGATGTAGGAAGTGAATTTTGTCCTCGATACACTAAACTACGATAATGTGCTTATGGTTTTAATGACATCAGATTTATTTTAACATTTCCTTTAGTACCATCCCAATATATTGAATGAATAATACTCTTAATTAATTGGTGTTTACTTTTGAAATCCAATTCATCTACTAGAGAAGAAAAATTACTTAAGGAATATAAAAATTTATTTGGGTCCCATTTATTGTTTTTATTTTTCAAGACTAGAAATGAAAATAAACAGAGTTCTACCTATTCATGAATTGATGAACATATAATAATTATCTATTCTCTAATTTAATATTCATACCTACCCTTGTATCATATGATAAATATAATATAATATTATATATACAGAGAATACAAAGATTAAGGAGAAAAAATAATGGATAAAAAAACAGGAGACTATTACTTTAATATTTTTCTAAATTTAATTAGAGCTACTTATATGAACATAGAAAAAGATTGGGAGAGTTTAGCTAAAGAGTCTGGTCTTACCCATGCTCAGCAGCATGCTCTTTGGATTTTAAATTTAGATGACAGTCTTACTTTAGATCAAATTCAACACATTGGTATTTGGAATAAGTCTACTGTTTCTGCTTTAATCAGCAGATTGGAGAAAAAAGGTTATGTTCAAAAGGAAAAATATTTAGAAAATAGTCGAATTATAAAAATATATATTACAGAGCAAGGGAGAAAGATACTACATGATAGTGTTATTAATAATAGTGCATTAAAGTTTATGGGGTTGTTTAATGATTTTGATATAAGTGAACTTGAGACTTTTCTAGATACTTTTAAAAAAATATCTAGAATGGTAAATAAATTAGATTATGAAGACTTTGAAAATTATATTAAAATTTCTTCTGAAAATTTGTTAAAAAAATAACTAAAAACACTTGAAAAATATTTGTAAAAGAATATAATATAAATTATAGGACAATCATGTTCTAAATTTTTCTAAATAATATTCGTGAACGAATATTATTTAGAAATTAGCGGAGGTTTTGTTATGTCTAAACTATTTACTCCAATTAAAATTGGAAATCTAGAACTTAAAAACAGATTTATGATGGCTCCTATGGAAAATGGGTTGGCGAACCTTGGAGGAGAAGTCAGTGAAAGAATGATAAACTTCTTTGTTGAGAGAGCTAAAAATGATGTATCAATAATAATTACGGGTTCTGTAGGTATTTCACCTGAAGGAAGAGGCCTTCCATCACAATTAAGTATCTATGATGACAAGTTCATTCCTGGTCTAAAGAAGTTAACAAATGCAATACATGAGGCAGGCTCCAAAATTGGAGCTCAAATATATCATGCTGGTAGGCAAGCATCCGAAGCGGTTACAGGAATACAACCTATAGCACCAAGTGCTATTCCTTGTGTCATACTTGGAAATAATCCAAGAGAAATGACTCAAGAGGATATAATAGAAACCAAAGAAAAATTTAGAAAGGCAGCAGAAAGAGCTATTACTTCTGGGTTTGATTTAATAGAAGTTCATTTTGCTCATGGATATTTAATTCATAGTTTTCTTTCTCCTCATAGTAACAAGCGAACAGATGAGTATGGAGGCAGCTTAGAAAACAGAATGAGATTTCCTATGGAAGTATTAAGCGAAGTAATTAAAGTTGCAAAAGATAAAGCTGCTGTGATCATACGAATTAGTGCAGATGAGTACTTAGAAGATGGTCTTTGCTTTGAAGAAGTTAAAACAATTTGTAAAAAAGCTGAAGAGCTAGGAGCGCAGGCTATTAGTTTAACAGCAGGAAGCTATGATTCACTAGAGTATACAATTCAGCCAATGTTTATAGAACAAGGTTTCTTAGTACCTTTTAGTGAAAGATTAAAAAAAGTTATTACTATTCCTGTAATTGTTGCGGGAAGATTAAATAGTGCTAAACTTATTGAAAGTATAATTGAAGATGATAAAGCAGATATGGTTGCAATAGGTAGAGGACTAATAGCTGATGAAGAACTTGTCATTAAAATGAGAGAGAGTAGTTATGACAATATACGGTATTGTGTTGCATGTAATCAAGGCTGTATAGACAAGGTTTTCTTAGGACAAGGAGTTAATTGTCTAGTAAATGCTAGAGCAGGTTTTGAGAAAGAAACAAAAATTATTAAAACAACCGAGTCTAAAAATGTTACGATTATAGGAGCGGGTCCTGCAGGACTTGAAGCCGCAAGGATTGCAAAACTTAGAGGTCATAAGGTAACTGTTATTGACAAAAAATCGCAAATTGGTGGAAAACTTGAAACCTTATCAACTCCACCAGAGAAGGACACATTCCTATTTTTTAGAGATTATTTATATAATCAATTTGTAAGACTTGGGATTAATTTTGTTGAGAGAAACATTAAAGAAGCTACGGATATAGAAGAATTCCATCCAGAGGTAGTAATTGTAGCTACAGGGGCACATCAGACATTACCTCCAATAAAAGGTATTGAAACAAAAAATGTTGTAATGGCTGAGGATATATTAAATGGAAATGCTAAAATAGGGAAAACAGTTGCAATAATAGGGGGAGGTCTTGTTGGAACCGAAACAGCTAAATTTATTGCGAGTAAAGATAAAAAAGTCTATATAATCGAAATGTTAGATGCTATTGCAAAGGATATTGGAGCTACTTATGTAAGTCATCTATTTAAAGTGCTAAAAGAAAAAGATGTAACTCAACTTGTAAATGTTAAAATATTAGAAATAACCGATGATGGAATTTTGTTGGAAAGTGGGTTAATAAAAGTTGATACTATTGTAATTGCAGCAGGTTATAAGGCTAACAATGAGATAGTTAAAGATTTAAAGAAAAACTTTAAAAATGTATATACTATAGGTGATGCTAATTCTCCAAGAAGAATAATGGATGCCGTAGAAGAAGGATTTAGAACGGCATGTAGAATATAATATATGTAAATGGATAACAATTTATAAAAAACTACATCTAATTTATAGCAAATTGGGTAGTTTTGCCTATTCCCTCCAAAAGGTATGTTAGGCAAATGGAATACCAGTTTAAGGTATTTATTTTAACCTTTTTAGAATAACTGAAAGTTACACAATGTACTTGTGTAACTTTCACTTTCCTTA
>NZ_JAENWL010000122.1 GCF_016650095.1 Clostridium sp.
CTCTTAAGAAGCTTTTGAGTGACCAACAAAAATAAAGTAATAACAACGAATGGAGATGATATTTTTGATTAAATTGTTTAGATTTTTAAAACAATATACAATACAAATACTAGCAATAGTTGTATTGATTTTTACTCAAGTGCTAGCAAACTTATATTTACCAACCTTGATGGCTGATATAGTTGATAAGGGTATAGTACACAAGGATGTAGCTCAAACTATTTCATTTTTAGGATTTAGTGGAGATTATAAAGGAATAAATTATATTATTAGATTAGGTGGAATCATGTTAATAGTTTCAGCAGGTGGTGCTTTATGCTCAGTAGTAGCAGCATTTTTTTCATCACGAACCGCTGTGGGATTTGGTAGGATTATTCGTAATAAATTATTTGCTAAAGTAGAAGGATTTTCGCTGCATGAATTTGATAAGGTAGGTACCGCAACCCTTATTACAAGAACTACAAATGACGTTGTTCAGGTTCAAAGAGCAACCGTAATGATCTTTTCTATTATGCTTTTTGCACCATTAACTGCCATAGGTGGTATTGTTATGGCTTTAAGAGAGGATGCATCATTAACTTGGATTTTTGCAGTTGTTGTACCGCTTCTTTTTATTATTATTGGAATAACTCTTAAATTTGCTATGCCATTATTTAAATTGATGCAAGTTAAACTAGATAAATTAAATCTTGTATTACGTGAAGGACTTACTGGTATTAGGGTTGTGCGTGCATTTAATCGTATAGATACTGAAAAGGGTAGATTTGATGATGCTAACAGTGACCTTATGCAAAATGCTGTAAAAGTAAACAAAATAATGGCATTTTTACTACCAATAATGATGTTAATTATGAATGTCACAACAGTTGCTATTATTTGGTTCGGTGCTAAAAGAATAGATGCTAGCAACATGGAAATTGGTTCATTAATAGCATTTATACAATATGGGATGCAAATTTTAATGGGTTTCTTAATGCTTGCTATGGTATTTATAATGATACCAAGAGCACAAGCTTCTGCAATAAGAATAAATGAAGTATTAGAAATGGAACCTGAAATCATTGAACAAAAAAAATCTATATTGGCTGATAAACAAAGCGGATATGTTGAATTTAAGGATGTAACATTTGGTTACCCGGGCGCAGACCAGCCAGCTATTAAGAACATTACCTTTAGCACTAGACCTGGTGAAACAACAGCTATTATTGGTGGTACCGGTTCTGGTAAATCAACTCTTATAAACTTAATACCTCGTTTTTATGATACAACTAGTGGTACGATTTTGGTTGATGGAGTAGACGTACGCGAAATGAGTCAGGAAACTCTTCGTGCAAAGATAGGTTTCGTCCCTCAAGACACTGTACTCTTTTCTGGAACCATTTCTGACAATATTAAATATGGTAAGAATGATGCTACTACTGAGGAAATTCAGTATGCAGCCAAGGTAGCACAAGCTATAGATTTTGTTGATGGAATGAAAGAAGGATATGAACACGTTATTGCCCAAGGTGGAACAAATATTTCCGGTGGACAAAAACAGCGTCTATCTATAGCACGTGCACTAGTTAGAAAACCTGAGATATATATTTTCGATGATAGTTTTTCTGCACTTGATTTTAAAACTGATGCAAAACTACGTGTGGCACTAAAAAAAGAAACAGTAAAATCTACAGTAATAATCATTGCTCAAAGAGTTGCAACAGTTATGGACGCAGATAGAATTATAGTTTTAGATGAAGGCATAATTGTCGGAATGGGAACTCACAAAGAACTTTTAAACAGTTGTAAGATATATCATGAAATTGTATCTTCACAGCTTTCAGAGGAGGAATTATCATGAGCGAAAACAATAAAACGAGCAAATCAGGCGGAGAGTCTGGAAGAGGCATGGGTGGTGGCCCAATGGGATCCTTTAAGGGACCAGTAGTTAAAGCAAAAGACTTTAAAGGAACATTGAAAAGACTTTTAAGTTATTTAAAGCCCCAAAGAACTAATTTTATTCTAGTTTTTATATTTGCGATTATAAGTACTATTTTTACAATAGTAGGACCTAAGATTTCAGCAAAAGCGATAGATAGACTGGTTCAAGGCATAATGAATAAATTTGGACTGCTTTCTCTTCATTCTCAGCAAGACAAAATAGCAGCTTTAGTAAAGGCTAATCCTGCCGCAGCAAATAGTCCCAAAGTAATTGATGGGCTTTCCCAAATTAAAGCCGGGATTTCAAAGATAATGAATATAAATGGTGGCAACATAGATTTCACATATATTCGAAATATTATCCTTATATTACTTGGGTTGTATTTAGTAAGTACAATTTTCGGGTTCCTTCAACAATATATAATGGCTGAAGTTGCACAGAAAACTGTTTACAATATGCGTCGCGAAGTTGAAGATAAGTTATCTAGACTACCACTTAAATTCTTTGATGCAAGAACTCATGGAGAGATATTAAGTCGTGTAACAAATGATGTTGATAATATATCAACAACGCTTCAACAAAGTCTTACACAACTAGTTACGTCGATAGTTACCATAGTTGGTATCATAGTTATGATGCTCACAATAAGCCCTCTAATGACACTTGTGGTTATTTTAACTTTGCCACTATATATTGTTGTAACGGCTTTCGTTGCAAAGAGGTCTCAAAAATATTTTGCAGCGCAGCAAAAAGAAATTGGAGCACTTAATGGTCATGTTGAAGAGATGTATACTGGCCACAAAATTGTTAAATCCTTTGGGCATGAAAAAGATTCTATTGAAGAGTTTGAAAATATTAATGACAGGTTGTACAATGCTGGTTGGAAAGCTCAGTTCATTTCTGGGATAATAATGCCTATGATGAGATTTGTCAGTAACATAGGGTATGTAATAGTTTGCGTTGTTGGTGGTTTTTTAGCAACACAAGGTAAAATTACTATAGGTGAAATTCAAGCCTTTATTCAATATTCTAGTCAGTTTACTCAGCCAATAGTTCAAACTGCAAATATTGCGAATATAATTCAATCAACTGTAGCATCAGCTGAACGTATTTTTGAATTATTAGATGAGGATGAAGAACTTGTAGAGACTGAGAATAGTAAAGTAATTGAAATTCCTAAGGGAGAAGTTAAGTTTGAGAATGTTGACTTTAGCTATAGCCCAGAAGAACCTCTTATTACGAATATGAACATTGATGTAAAACGTGGTCATACAATTGCGATTGTTGGTCCAACGGGTGCTGGTAAAACTACACTTGTTAACTTGCTTATGCGGTTCTATGAGATAGATGCTGGTAAAATTACAGTTGATGGAGTGGATATAAGAGACATAAAACGTGGGGAACTACGTAGTATGTTTGGGATGGTACTTCAGGATACTTGGCTCTTTAATGGTACTATAAGAGATAACATTGCTTATGGAAGAGAAGGAGCAACTGAGGATGAAATTATGAAGGCGGCACGAGCAGCTCATGCTCATCACTTTATTAAGACTCTTCCCGATGGATATAATACGATATTGAATGAAGAAGCTTCAAATATATCACAGGGGCAAAAGCAACTTCTTACTATAGCAAGGGCAATACTTGCAAACCCAACTATTATGATACTTGATGAAGCTACAAGTAACGTTGACTCAAGAACAGAAGTTTATATACAAAAGGCTATGACATCACTTATGCAAAATAGAACAAGTTTTGTAATTGCACATAGACTTTCTACAATTAAAGATGCAGAGCTCATATTAGTTATGAATAAAGGAAGTATTATTGAAATGGGTAATCATATTGAACTTCTTGCACAAAATGGATTCTATGCAGATCTTTATAATAGTCAGTTTAGTGGGGCAAACTTAGATAATGAAGTAATATAAATAAAAGACTTTTTTTAATAATGCTATGTTACCATCATTTCAAGGTAACATAGCATTATTTTTATTTTCAATTTAATTTTACAAGATTTTAATTAAATTTTATTAAATTTAACTGTTAAAAAAAGGAATTTGGGAATAAATGGAGAATACTTCCTATAGATGATTAGGAGGAGAGTAAAATGATTTATGATGCATTTAAAATTTCTAAGCAATTAAGCATAAGTAAAGTAACTGCTTATGCTAAGATGAAATTACCTGAAATAAAGCCTTTTTTAATAACACATAATGGTAAAACATGTGTAGATGATAAAGGTCTAGAAGCAATTAAACAAAGCCTAAAATATAATCAAAGTACAGATGCAGAATCAGAAGTGGCAGCCACTGTGGCAACTCTAATAAAAGAAGATATGATTGAAATACTTAAAGATAATATTGAATTTATTAAACAACAATTAAATGTAAAAGACGGGCAAATATACAATATTAATAAATTATTAGAAAATACGCAGGTGCTGTTTAAGCAAGAACAAGAGAAAAATAAAATCGTGTTGTCCTTACCCGAAACCATTAAAGAACACGATATGCAATTGATTGATACTCTTAATCAATCTCTTGAAAAACAAAGGGCTAAAGCTTTAGCCGAAGAAGTACTGCATAGGAAAAAAGGAATTTTCCAAAAATTATTTGATAAATAAGAAAAGCTACCACTCTATAGGGTACATTTTATAGAGTGGTAGCTTTTCTTATTGTTACTAGTTCCTAACTGCTTATAATCTTGCTGGATATTTCGTTAAAATACCACACTCCTATAATTATTATGGAAGTGCGGTATTTTTAATGATATCTATAAAAACATCTACTAATTGAGGATTAAATTGCTTCCCTTTTTCTTCAATTAATATTTTTAATGCTGTATCTTTACTTAGTCCTTTTCTATACACTCTATCTGAAGTAATAGCATCGAAGGTATCAGCTAAAGAAATTATTTGAGAGCCAAATGGTATTTCATTTCCTATTAACCCGTCAGGATAGCCAGCTCCATCCCATCGCCCATGATGATGACGAATAATAGTGCTGATTTCTGAAAACCCTTTTATTTTATCTATAACATTTGCACCTATTACTGGATGTAACTTCATTATTTCATAATCTGAATCAGATAATTTGCCGGGGTTTTTTAGAATAATATCAGGAACCCCAATTTTTCCAAGGTCATGAAAAGTAGCTGCAATTTTAACTTTATTTTTGATATCTTCTTTATTTTTACTACAATCTAAGTTACTGCAGATAATAGACACATATTTAGAAACATTTTTTGAATGTTCTCCTGTATAAAAATCCTTAGCATCTACTAATGCTCCCATTGCTTCAAAACCGGATAAATATGCATTTTCAAGCTTCAATTCAATATCATGATAGGTTTTGTTCATTTTAAAGTAAATACCTATTGATAAAAATATGTTTAGAACAAAAAAAATTTGAACTACTAATGGCAATAAAACATTGTTTTTCCAAACAGAAAGAAGATAGTAGCTAAATACTAAAAAAATTATTACATTTACTGAGATAATGAAAATGTTGATTCTTTTAAAGAATTTATTATTCATAGTTACCTCCAAGTTTTACAATATATAAAAGTATTTTTCATTGTTATATCATAATATATGAATGTAACAATACAAAAGTGAAATTAATATTAGAAAAGATAATAAATATAAACAAAAATCATATGGAATATAATGAAAACTAAGAAAGTAAGATAAAAGACACTTTAAAAGAAGGCAATGTTACCTTGAAATGCTGGTAACATTACCTTCTTTTAATTTTCAATTCAATTTTACAAGATTCTAATTAAATATAATTTAAGAATGAATTTCACTCTATAACTCCTCTACCTCTATATCTTTAAAGAAAGCTCTTCCTGCGTCTAGCCTGCTAAATCCAAACATTCCATACTTGAATTTATCATCACTATGACAAATTATTTCTTCCCCGTTTATATAAAAATATATTTTATCCACTTTAACTAAAACTTGAAAATTATAATCAATATTAAATTCCCAGTTATAGTCTACGGTTACTAGTGGAATAAAACCAAAGTCATTTATCATAAGGGCTACCTTGTTTTCCCCATTAAACCCAACATGATATCCTCTCGCAGCTCCTTGAACTCTAAATGCAATATTATGAGATAATCCGTTTACAGGATTAACTATGGCTTTGACACTTATATCTTTAGTATAATAGTTTCCAGTGTACGCTTCACACTGACTTATACTCATACAGCTCATGCGCCCATCCTCTATACCCCAAGCCCCATGATTATGAGCAAAAGGAGTTACACACAAGAACTCAAAAGACTGCTTTTTAAAGTCGATGGTATACTTTGATTTTCCTTGTACTTTAAATTCATCTATAAATATACTTCCTAAAGCGCTGTCAGTTCCAGGTGAAAAAGATTCTACTATTATTCCTACTTCATCTATCATCGACCCCTCTGTATCTGGTACAATAAATTCAACTTTTTGCCACTGTTTATTCTTTAATACTTCAACTGGAAGTTTTATATCCTTTTTAGTAAAGGTGTTTCTTACATATGGCGTAATTGCTATGTCACGACCTTGCCACTGATTCAGATATACGTTCATACTAACTGTTTGCCTCGGATATATATTGGGAGCAAATGTAGGTTTATATCTTTCGTCATCAAAATCAGATCTTCTATAAAAAGACTTATAATATACCTTAGAACTCTGTCCATAAGTAATGCAGTCAAACATCACTTCTAGAGACCCTTCACTTTCATACCCGATTTCATGACTATGTTTTAATATAAATTTATTGTTATCTGATAGCCTAAACCCATGAGTTGATCCAGAAACCTCAAAATCAAAATATATCTCTCCTAGTTTAAGTGAGTCTTTCAATTTCTTCGGAACCTCTTCTTTTGCTAACCTATATCCTAGTAATGCTAATTCCTTTGAATAAGTAGGCACATCAATTATATTTAAGTATCCAGATATACTAGAAGTAGCTATAAAATCATTTATAGGCTTTCTATAATTATCAGCTAGACCTTTCATTCCCTTAGCCACTCCAATAATAGTTCCAACATTGCCTGCATTACAGTCTGTATCCCAAGCACACATGGTAGCTATCTCTATGGTTCTAGCCAAATCACCTTCCCCATATAACATTGAAAGCACACATACTCCAGCATTAGGAATAATGTGACATGAACCTAAATATTTATCATATCCCCAGTTTTTTTCAAGATACTTTTGACAAAGCGAAAAATCTATTGGATACTTATTATGAAATTCTAATACATCTCTTGTAACTCTAGAATAATCAGAATCAACAGGTATAGTAGATAACCCAGCTTCAATTATTTCCATAACATTTTCTGTAGAAAAAGCTTTAGAGATACATGCTGCAATAAATCTTGCACCATATATGCCATTACCATCATGAGATACGCTGGCTGCCTTCTGTGCATACTCTGCAGCCTTTTCTATATTACTCGGCCACACAAGTCCCCAGGTATCAATAAATATTTGTCCTCCAATTTGCTCTGACAGTATCTTGCCATTAACTCGCTCTGATCCAGATACAGGTACTTTAAATCCGTTTTTTAAATTAAGATACACTGTATGTTCAGTGCTTACTCCATAACCGCCCCACCAAAACATTCCTATGCCTTCTCTACAATAATTAAGCCAGGCTCTCCCTACATCTTCTGCTTCAAGCTCTCTATCCTTTGCATCATCATACAAGGCTCTTAAAAAGAATACCGGTCCATTTACATCATCATCTGCAGCAAAATTTTTATAATCCTTAACATATCCAGTAATATTACCATATACTTCCTTGATTTTTTCATAAGTCCAAAACATTGGTTCTACAGGCGCGCCAAGCCTTATACCCATGTTCATGCCTAAAAATCCAGCGTATACCTTTTCTAGATAATCATTGGGAATCAAACGTTACCCCCTTATAATAAATGCTATAATATACTTTTCATCTCTTTATATTTATATTACCGCCCTTACCATAAAATTCACTTATTATTTTAATACTTCATTAGCTTTTTTAGTTATATCGTCCCCACCGTTTTTATACCATTCAACTACAAATTTATCAAAATCACTTATAGGACGTTTCCCAGTGATTATGTCTGCAGAATATTCTTTATACAGATTATTTACAGAATCCCATTTAACTGCAAGTTCTTCTGGCATCACAAAATTAATGTCTTCAGTATAGAACTTATTAACATCTTCTAAAGATTTAGTTCCTGCCTTTCCTAATAGTGGCTTTTCTAATTCTTTTCCTAGTGTAACTTTTGAAGGCTCCCAAAATTTTGCATACCATTCTTGTGATTTTTCAGTTAACTGTATCTTATTATCTTTAATTACATAATGTTCACCTTCAACCCCTAAACGATCTATCATTTGACCTTTTTCACTTGCTAAGAAGTCTAAGATTTCGAATGAAACATCTTTATTCTTAGATGTAGCTGAAATAGCTACTCCTCTACTCTCTTTAGAAACATCTATCGGTAAATAACCTTGTGCTTTTCCCTTTGCTGCTGGCAAAACTGTAAGTTCAACCGCTTCTCCATTGGCTTTTTTGATTTTACCTTCATAAATATCTATAACCTTTCCTGCTGTTCCAACTATTACTGCCGCTTGGTTTTCATAAAAAGCCTTTTCTTTTGTGTCCCATTGCTTTGTTAGATACTCTGGGTCTAGTATCCCTTCTTTATATAGTTTACTATAAAAAGTTAACTTTTCTTTTTCATTATTAGATACCTTATTGTAAATATATTTACCGTCTTTATCTTTTATCCATGTTGATTTATTTCCAAAAGCTTGGTCAAATATTTCATCAATTTCTATAGAATTACCAGCAGCTGTTAATGAATATGCTGGCGATCCTTTCCCACCTAAATTAGATGCTTTTAATTCTTTTAAAAATGCGTAGTAATTATCAATAGTTGGGTCTTCCATAAGCTTCTTAGATGTACTTAATTTATCAAACCAATCACTTCTTATTACTGGAACCTTCGATGCAAGAGGTTTAATCCATAATAAGTAAGGATAGTTTTCTAATCTCTTTATATTTTGTGGTTCTAAATTAGATTTTATATATTTAGATTTTTCTATATATGGTGTTAAGTCCGTAAGCAATCCTTGCTGGGATATCTGTTGATCTCCACCTTGGAAATATA
>NZ_JAENWL010000204.1 GCF_016650095.1 Clostridium sp.
CTAGATGAGAGTATAGATGATAATGCCATTATTAATGTAGATAGCGATGTAGCTGCTGCTATGAAAGCAGTAGAACTTATACGTGATAATAAAGCAGACTTTATAATGAAGGGGAAAATTCAGACTGCAGATCTTTTAAGGGCAGTGGTTAACAAGGAAAAGGGACTCAGAACAGGAAGCGTTATGTCCCATGTTGCTATATTTGAAGTGCCAACGTATCACAAGTTACTTGCAGTTACAGACGGTGGAATGATGATGTACCCTAATCTAAATGATAAAAAACAAATCATTGAGAATGCAGTTGATGCATTTATAGCTATGGGGTATGAAAAACCAAAGGTTGCAGTTCTTACTGCGGTAGAGGGAGTAAATCCAAAAATGCCGGAAACTGTTGAGGCGGATATGTTAAAGAAAATGAGTACTTGCGGAGAGATTAAAAATTGTATTATAGAAGGACCTATATCCTATGATTTAGTTATGAGTAAGGAATCTGCAAAAATAAAGGGTTTTGATAGTCCTGTTACAGAAGATACTGATATTTTAGTGGTTCCTAATATCACAACAGGGAATATACTAGGAAAATCACTAATTTTCTCTGCTGGGGCGAAAATGGCAGGCTTTATAGTTGGAGCAAAAGTGCCTATTGTTTTGACTTCACGAGGGGCCACAGCTGAAGAAAAATATTTATCGTTAGTATTATCAGCAGCCGCAGTTAAGTAAAAATATAAAAAAATATTATTGTAAGCAAAAGAAAAAGGAGTGACAATATGAAAAAATTATTAACAGGAAATGAAGCTATTGCTCGTGGAGCATATGAAGCAGGGGTAAGATTTGCATCAGCATATCCAGGAACACCTAGTACTGAAATATTAGAAAATATTGCATTATATAAAGATGATATTTTAGCCGAGTGGGCTACAAATGAAAAGGTTGCTGTAGAAGCAGTAATTGGAGCGGGGTTTGCGGGGGCTAGATCAATAGCTGCAATGAAGCACGTCGGTCTTAACGTTGCCGCAGATCCACTTTTTACAAGTTCTTATACAGGAATTAACGGTGGAGTTGTTATAGTTTCTGGAGATGAACCAGGAATGCATTCATCACAGAACGAACAAGATAACAGAAACTATGCAAGATTTGCTAAAATACCAATGTTTGAGCCATCTGACAGTCAAGAAGCAAAAGATATGATTAAAGATGCTTTTGAAATCAGTGAAAAATATGATAGTCCAGTACTTTTTAGAATTACTACAAGGATTTGTCATTCTAAGGGCATAGTTGAATGTGAAGACAGATGTGAAGTTGAAATTAAGGAATATGTTAAAGATGTGAGAAAGTATATGCCTGTGCCAGCTCATTCAACAATTATGCGAACAAAAGTAGAAGAAAGACTAAATAGATTGGAAGAGTTCTCAAACAATACACCTTTAAACTATATGGAATTAAATGATAGCGTATCGCAAGATAATGGATCGAAAGATACAAAAATTGGTGTAGTAGCGTCTGGATGTAGTTACAAATTTGCAAAAGAGGTTTTTGGTGATAATGCTTCTTATTTGAAACTTGGGTTCACAAATCCGCTTCCGAAAGCAATGATGAGTGAGTTTGCATCGAAAGTCGATAAGATCTATGTGATAGAAGAGAATGATCCAATAATTGAAAATGAACTTAAAATACTTGGAATAGAATGCTTCGGGAAAAATACATTCCCAAGCATTGGAGAACTTACTCCAGATGTAATTAGAAAATCAGTTTATGGTAAGAGCATGGAAACTATAGAATATGATGAGTGCAAAGTTGTTTCAAGACCACCAACACTATGTGCAGGGTGTCCTCACAGAGGCTTTTTCTATGAAATTGGGAAGAGAAAAAACGCTGTAATTTCTGGTGATATAGGATGTTATTCGCTAGGTTACGCTGAGCCTTATAATGCTATGGATTGGTCAATATGTATGGGCGCTAGTATTAGCATGGGACATGGTGCACAACAAGTATTTAATATGAAAAAGGACAATGAAACCAGAGTAGTATCAGTACTTGGTGACTCTACATTTTTCCATACTGGAATTAACTCATTATTAGATGTGGTTTATAACAAAGGTAATTCTATAAACATAATCTTAGATAATAGAGTTACGGGTATGACAGGACATCAACAAAATCCAGGTACAGGATATACACTTCAAGGCTTAGAAACAGAAATTGTAGATATAGAAGCACTTGTAAAAGCTTGTGGAATTAAGAATGTAAGAGTAATAAATCCAAATGACTTAAAAGAAATGAAAGAAACTATAGATTGGGCTTACGCGTTAAATGAAGCATCAGTGATTATTACTAGATGGCCCTGCGTATTAAAAAAATTCTCGAAGGAAGATAAAGAAGAATTTCAGGGTGCTTTTAAGGAAAAATTTGAGGTTGACGTGGAGAAATGTATAGGATGTAAAAAATGTCTTAAAGTTGGATGTCCAGCAATATCCTTTGATAAAATAACGAAAAAATCTAGCATAGATAAGGTTCTATGTGTTGGTTGCAGCGTTTGCGAGCAAGTATGCCCAGTGAAAGCAATTGCAAAGGAGGTAAAATAATATGACAAAAAATATAATGTTAGTTGGAGTAGGTGGCCAAGGTACTATTCTTGCTAGTAAGCTTTTGACAACGGGCTTAATGGAAGCAGGATACGATGTTAAAATGAGCGAAATACATGGAATGTCTCAAAGAGGGGGATCTGTTTCGTCCCAGGTTAGATATGGCGAGGATGTACAATCTCCTGTAATTGAAATTGGTGGAGCTGATATATTAGTTTCCTTTGAGAAAATGGAAGCCATGAGATGGCTTAAGTATTTAAAACCGGATGGAAAGATTGTAGTTAACGATTATGAAATAGACTCCATGCCAATTCTTTCTGGGAAATTTGATTACCCGTCAGGAATTGTTGAAGAACTGAGTGGCAAAGTGCAGACAACAATAGTAGATGCTGCAAAACATGCTAAAGAGCTTGGAAATTCAAAGGTTATGAATGTCATACTGCTAGGAACTCTAATTAAGGCAATGGGACTCGAAGATATAAATTGGAATAAAATAATAAAAGAAAATGTTAAACCAAAATTTGTTGAGCTCAACTTAAAGGCTATTGAAGTTGGAATGAGCCTCGCATGAAAAAAGGAGATCTTTTATGGGTGGGTGTGCTATTAATTTGGGTACTTATCTTAGTAGTTCCAGCAACGAGAGAAGTATTTATTGGGGCTACTGATTCGCATCCATATATAGGAGGGTTTATTAAGTTTGGAATATTAGCCACAATGGGAGATCTACTTGGAGCAAGAATTTTAAAAGGTGATTGGGTTATTCCGAAGGGGATTATTTATAAAGTTCTTGTTTGGGGAGTAATAGGGTTAATGATTACCCTTGTATTTACAGTATACATGGGTGGAGTAGCAGTTGCGCAAGCATCTGCTAAACTTCCATTTGAAGGATCAGTACTTGCACAAGCATTTTTCGGAAGTGCGATTATGAATCTTACTTTTGGACCAATGATGATGTTATTCCATAGATTTGCAGAAATGTATATAAGCATGAGGTATGAGAAAAATGGTGGCAAAGTTACAATGAGTGAGATAATAGATAAAAACGATTGGCATTCACTAGTGGAATTTAGTTGGATTAAAACATGTCCTTTTTTCTGGATACCTGCTCACACGGTAGTATTTATGTTGCCGGGACAGTACAGAGTTATTGTATCAGCGTTCCTATCTATAGCTCTAGGCGTGTTACTTACAATTGCTAAAAAAGGAAAGTCAGCTCAGGTATTAAAAAGCGTGTAGAATTTAGTAAATCCAAAGTATATAGAAAGGAGCATAAAAATGATATCTAATAAAATGAAAGATTTGGTGGCTAATAGTTCTATAATAAGAGCTATGTTTGAGGAAGGCAAAAGATTATCTGGTATTTATGGTGAAGAGAATGTTTTTGATTACAGCTTGGGTAATCCCAATGTTGCACCTCCTGAGAATATTAAAATTGAAATTAATAAAGTATTAAATGAAACTGTTCCTGGACTTGTACATGGGTATATGAATAATTCTGGATATGAAGATGTAAGAACTAAAATAGCTGAATTTTTAAATAAAAAACATGATATAAATATTTCATGCAGTAACATAGTTATGACCTGTGGTGCAGCTGGAGGATTAAATATTTTGCTCAAAACATTACTTAACCCTGATGATGAAGTTATTGTTTTCGCACCATTTTTTGGTGAATACAGAAATTATGTAAATAACTTTGATGGGAAACTTGTAGTGGGTTCTACGGATATTGATACTTTTGAACCTGATGTGCAGGTTTTAAAAGATGTAATAAATAGTAAAACAAAAGCAATTATTATCAATTCACCAAACAATCCAACAGGCATTGTATATTCAGAAAAGATTATTCAAGATTTATCAAAATTGCTTAATGAAAAAGAAGAAGAACTAGGCACAAGCATATATCTAATATCTGATGAGCCATATAGGGAAATAGTTTATGATAATGTTTTCGTTCCATATATTTTAAAATACTACAAAAATTCATTTATTGGATATTCTTATAGTAAATCATTGTCACTTCCTGGGGAGAGAATAGGATATGTAGTTGCAAATACAAATATGGATTCATTTGATGATATAATGAAGTCATTAAATGTGGCCAACAGGATTTTAGGTTTTGTAAATGCACCATCACTTTTCCAACGGGTTATCGGAAATTGCCTAGATTCTGAAATTGATGTCAGTATATATAAGCGAAACAGAGATCTTTTATACAACTATCTTATAAAACTAGGGTTTACTTGTGTAAAACCACAAGGTGCATTTTATTTATTTATGAGAACGCCAATAGCAGATGATAAAAAATTCTGCGAGGATGCAAAACAATTCAACTTATTGTTAGTAGCAGGATCTGCATTTGGATGCCCAGGGCATGCAAGGTTATCTTATTGCATAGCTTATGATAAAATACAAAATTCATTATTAGCTTTTGATAAATTAGCTAAATTATATGAGATTAATTAAACTAATAACATGCTAAAGTAGAATTATCAAAAAGATTATATAGGTGCTCTTAGGGAGTAATAGGTCCATCGTTATGGTCTCTATTACTACAAGAGCACCTTCTTTTTTAGATTATGCAAATTTTCTCCATAGCATATAAAATGCTTAAAAGTTTTGTTCAAATAGATAAGGAAAAACATATAAATATAATATAAAACATGGTAATATATACAAATGGGAGACACGCAAAAAATCAATTCCATGATATATATTTAAAACAAGGACATTTTAAATTTTTACGAGAAGGAGTAATAGGATATGAATATACTGGATTGGGTAATTAATCGATCCTATGCTATGTGTTCTGATTTCTTTTATAATAAGTTTGTTAAGGACACAATCAAAGCAGGGGACGTTAATCGTGCCATATTAAATGAAATTCTAAAAAATAATTCAAAGACAGTTTATGGACGCTTATATGAGTTTGAAGTCATACGTAGATCCTCGGATTACAAGCGTGTTGTGCCATTAACGAGTTATTCCGACTACGAAAACTATATTGATGAAATTGCCGCAGGTCTTGAAAATGTACTAACATCTGATGATGTTAAGTATTTTGGATTAAGTTCGGGTACTACAGGGAAACAAAAACGCATTCCCACCACTGCAAAAACAAGGAAGATTACTAATATGAGTATGATGTTTCTTCAACATGGGGCACTTTCTAATGCTCTCCCTGCTGCAAGGACGGGTGGCAAGGGTTTGCTTCTTATGAATATGTTGCAATCAGGGAATACTCCAGTGGGAATTCCCTTCGGTTCAGGGACCTCAGGTGGGGTACAATCCATGAAAAAGATGCTTCACTATTTTTGGACATCTCCAATTGAAGTCCTTGCTATCAAAAATCAGCAAGATGCTAATTATTTACATTTGTTGTTTGCGTTGAAAGAGCGGAACTTGGCGTATATGATGTCTCCTTTTCCCTCTGGGATTGTACAACTTTTTGGAGTGTTAGAAGAACAGTGGTTGGAAATTATTGATGACCTCGCCAAAGGAATAGTCTCGCCCCGCTTGAACTTGGATTTTGGAGTAAGGGACAAGCTAAAAGAGCGCTTAAAGCCTGATCCTGTCCGGGCATTGGAGCTAGAGAAGGAATTGAGCAAAGGAATGCAAGGGATTGCCCAAAGGGTGTGGCCGAAGATGGTCAATATTTCTTGCGTGGTTGGTGGAAGTTTTGGCATTTACCTAGATAG
This sequence comes from Clostridium sp., assembly GCF_016650095.1. Classification (GTDB taxonomy): domain Bacteria; phylum Bacillota; class Clostridia; order Clostridiales; family Clostridiaceae; genus Clostridium_AD. The sequence goes on from NZ_JAENWL010000204.1 coordinate 6,281, forward strand.
ATTGCGGTATTATATTGGGGATTTGCCTATTTTTTCAGCTATGTATGGAGCGACAGAGGCATTAATAGGAATAGCTACTAACGTAAATGATGTAAGTTATGTCGTTACACCTCGGTCAGCTTATTTTGAATTTATTTCTCTTTCGGAATCTAATAATCCGAGTCCAACAACCTTTGATTTAGATGAGCTAAACGTCGGAGAGATGTATGAGGTCGTCATCACGAACTACTCTGGTTTTTACAGGTATCGGATGGGGGATGTGATAAAAGTCGTTGGTCATTCAAACCAAAGTCCTGTAATTGAGTTCATGTATCGCAAAGGACAACTCCTTAACATAGCGGGGGAGAAGACCTCAGAACAGGCAGTGCGGTACGCCCTTGAGTCTACTACC
>NZ_JAENWL010000262.1 GCF_016650095.1 Clostridium sp.
ATAGAGGCTTGTGATACTATTATTCATAAGGTTACCTCTCAAAAACCAATTAATGAAAATGCTATAATTTATAGTAAATATCATAAGAACTATAAGAATCTTTACACAGCATTAAAACCTGAATTTATGAATTTAAATAAGGTAAGATAAGATAAAATTTCTACTAGGTAAGAGATATCTTAAACGGAAGGGGAGGTAAATATGATTATTAATAAAGTTACAGATGCTAAGTTTAAAAAATATGGACAAGTTTTAAAAAATTATGATTGTAAAGAGTTAATTGAAAAGATGAAAATGACACCATTACCAAGTGATGTAGTCTATGAACCATCAATTAAGGAATTAGAAAATATAGAAATTTCTGAGGAATTAAGAATTAGAGAGTTTGGTGAATTACCAATTCAAATAGGATATTGCAATGGTAATAATTATTTGCTCAATGCAGTTGAATATCATCGTTCATCTGAAATAAATGTTGCAATAACTGATCTTATTTTACTTGTAGGATCACAACAAGATATTCAGGAGGATTATTCATATGATACTTCAAAAATAGAGGCCTTTATAATTCCAGCTGGGTGTATAATAGAGGTTTACGCAACAACACTTCATTATGCACCTTGTAATGCAAATGAAAATGGATTTAAATGCGTAGTTGTTTTACCAAGAGATACTAATCTAGCACTTGAAAGCAAAATCAATAAATCTGGTGAGGATGCACTATTATTTGCTAGGAATAAATGGTTAATTGGTCATGTGGATGCTGATTTAGGTGCCGAGGGTGCATTTATAGGTCTAAAAGGACAAAATATTTCAGTGAAATAAATAATATTTTGATAAAATAGTTTTTATAGTAAATAGGAGGAATTAAAAATGATGAATTTACCACAATTAAAATTAGGAATTGTTGCTGTAAGCAGAGATTGTTTTCCAATGGAGTTATCAGCTAATCGTAGGAAAGCAGTAGTAGAGAGTTATAATGAGTCTAATGGAAATATATTTGAATGTTTGACTACTGTGGAAAATGAGACACATATGTTAAAAGCATTAAAAGAAGTTAAAGAAGCGGGTGTAAATGCGTTAGTAATATACCTTGGAAATTTTGGACCTGAAATTTCAGAAACTTTACTTGCAAAACAATTTGATGGACCAGTAATGTTTGCTGCGGCGTCAGAAGAAAGTGGAAATAACTTAATGAATGGACGTGGAGATGCTTATTGTGGAATGCTAAATGCAAGCTACAATTTAGCGTTACGTAATATTAAGGCATTTATTCCTGAATATCCTGTTGGAACAGCTAGTGAAGTTGCTGATATGATTTCAGAATTTGCACCAGTTGCTACTTCAATACTTGGACTTGAAAATTTAAAGATAATCTCTTTCGGACCTCGTCCACAAGATTTCTTAGCATGTAATGCACCAATTAAACAATTATATAATTTAGGCGTTGAAATTGAAGAAAATTCAGAACTTGATTTATATGCAACATTTAATGAGCATGCTAATGATCCAAGAATTCCAGAGGTAATAGCTAGCATGGAAAAGGAACTCGGTGAAGGAAATAAAATGCCTGGTATTTTACCAAAGCTTGCTCAATATGAAATAACATTATTGGATTGGATGGAAGCACATAAAGGTTCAAGAGAATTTGTTGTTTTTGCTAATAAATGTTGGCCATCATTTCAAACACAATTTGGATTTGTACCTTGTTATGTAAATAGCCGTCTAACAGCAATGGGAATTCCTGTATCATGTGAAGTTGATATTTATGGCGCATTAAGTGAATATATAGGAACTTGTATAAGCCAAGATGCTGTAACATTACTTGATATTAATAATTCAGTACCAGCTGATATGTATAATTCAGAAATTAAAGGTAAATTTGATTATACTATAAAAGATACATTTATGGGATTTCATTGTGGTAACACAGCGGCTTGTAAATTAACTAGTGGTACTATGAAAAATCAAAAGATTATGGCAAGAGCATTAGAACCTAATGTAGAACCAAACATAACTCGTGGAACACTTGAAGGGGATATTATTCCTGGAGAGATAACATTCTTCCGTTTACAAAGTAATGCAGAAGCAGAATTAACAGCATACGTAGCAGAGGGTGAAGTTCTACCAGTTGCAACTCGTTCATTTGGATCTATTGGTATTTTCGCAATTCCTGAAATGGCAAGATTTTATCGACATGTTTTAATTGAAAAGAGATATCCACATCATGGCGCAGTTGCATTTGGACATTACGGAAAAGCAATTTACAATTTATTTAAATATTTAGGCGTCAAAGAATTAGCATTTAATCAACCAAAAGGAATGCTCTATAAATCAGAAAATCCTTTTAAATAATATTAAATGGGAACCTGTTAAGTAGACAGTAAAAATAATAAAAATTGACTTAAGCGGCTAGAGCCCTAAATTACATTGGGCTAAGGCCGTTTAATTTTTTTTGTAGAATTATCACTATTATGCTCTATAACTAGTTTATTTCTAGTTGATTAATATTGACCATAATAAAGGAATATTGTAAAAGTATAGTAAAATATTAAGAAATATGGTAATATGTAACTGAAAATGACAATTTAAAATTGGTGTAAAATGTGATTTCTAGGAAGAGAAAATTTACTACTATATCATTACTGCAATAACTAATTTTAAATTAAATAGTATTAGAAGTTATTTTAGAAAGAGAGGATAGGAAGTATGGATAGGAATAAAAGTAGACGAGCTATAGTACTGGGATATCTTTCAATTGCTTCTTTATCGTTAATTATGATATTAATTAGTATTTATAGTATGAATAAAGTATATAAGGAGTCTCATTTTATTATCGAAGAAATGCTTCCAATAAAAACATATTCAACGGGTATTTTAACCTCACTAATTAACCAACAAACGGGTGTTAGAGCCTATATTATTTCAAAAAACAATCTTTTTTTAGGTGACTATTATTTGGGAGCTAAACAAATTAAAGAATATAACAATTCTCTGAATAATTTAAATGATATCAAAATAGACTCTTTTACTACTAATCAATTTAATGAACAAATAAACGAAATTCAAAATTTTTTTCAGCAACAAATAGCATTAGTGAATAATGGCAAATCATATGAGGCAAAATTAGGTTTAATTCACGGTGAAAATTTAGTCAATAAATTTAGGAAGGCAAATAATATACTAGACTCTGAAATTGATTTAGAGGCAAATATCATAGATAATAGAGCTGAAAATCTCCAAAAAAATTATCGATACCTATTGCTTTCTCTGGGTATAGTACTTATTTTGGTTAATTTTATATTTATTAAGTATATTTTATTTTATATGAATGAAGAAATTAAGAAAAAAAATGAAACGAATAAAGAATTACAAAAATTACTTATTTCAGAAGAAGAGTTTATTGCAAATATTTCTCACGAACTTAAAACTCCATTAAATGTAATTTTTTCAGCTGCACAGTTGTTTGAAACGTATTGCTATAATGGTTCATTAGACGACCGGAGGGAAAAAATTATTAAATACATTGATTCGATGAAACTAAATTCCTATAGGTTATCCAAACTTATAAATAATATAGTTGATACATCAAAAATTAAAGCCGGATTCTTTGAAATGCATTTGTCAAATAATAATATAATTAAGGTTGTAGAGGAAATAGTAATGTCAGTTATTGACTATTGTGATTGTAAAGGCTTAAATCTTATTTTTGATACTGATATAGAAGAGAAAATAATTGCTTGTGATTCAGAAAAGATAGAGAGAATAGTATTAAATCTTATATCCAATGCAATTAAATTTTCAGAAAAAGGTACAGAAATACGTGTAAATATTCAAGATAAAAACGAATTTGTTGAAATATCAGTTATAGATAATGGAATAGGTATTGATAATAATCACAAAAATGTAATTTTTGATAGATTTAATCAGGTAAATAAATCTTTATCAAGAAATACTGAAGGTACGGGTATTGGTTTAAGTCTGGTTAAGTCTATAGTAGAATTACATGGAGGAAAAATATTTGTTGAAAGTGAACTTGGGAAAGGGAGTAAATTTATTTTCGATCTTCCTTCCATAAAAACAATGCAGGATTGTACTGTACTTAATAGTGATCTTAAAAATAAAAGTGAACATATACAGTTGGAACTCTCTGATATTTATTTATAATACTCATACATCGCTATAGAAGATTTACCATATAAAATAAATATAAGTGTATTGTAATAAAAATAACTGCTGGTAGATTGAACTGAACCACTAAAAACGGACATTGCAAAAATACCCTCAATTGTAGGATAATAAAACTATGATTGGGGGTATTTTTATTTTAAATAAGAAAAGCAAAAAACAGTTTGGATCTTTCATGAAAGTGATGGAGTTGAAAATAAGGTCGAAGAACATAAATTAATAGATTAATTAAAAAAGGTAAAGACTATAGAGATTATAGTAGTATTTTTAATATTACTATTCTTTGTCACTATTAGTTTTTTTCAACGTATATAAGGTAGATATAAAATAAATTCTATAAAATTAAAATCCATCCGAAGGGGGGGAAAGAAAGTGCAAGATGATTCTAAACTAATACAAAGCATATTAGACGGAAATGTTGACAGCTTTAATATATTAGTTAACAAATATGAACTTATAGTCTTAAGGTTTATCTATAACATGATAAAGGATAAGGAAGCGTCAGAGGATATAACTCAAGAGGTGTTCATTACAGTTTACAATAAACTTTATCTTTATGATAAAACGTATAAATTCTTAAATTGGTTACTACAAATTTCTAAAAATAAATGTATTGATTATATACGAAAATATAAAAGAGTGTATGAATCAAACATAGAAGATATACCAAATATATCGTCTAAACAAATGTCACCAGAACTTTCAGCAGAATACATGGAGACTAAAGAAAATATAGAAGCTTTTTTAAATTCTTTAAAAGAAGTAGATAAGCAAATACTAATTATGAGGTATTCACAAAACCTTACATTTTACGATTTGTCACAAATCTTAGAAATGACAGAATCTAATGTAAAACGGAGATACTATAGGAGTAGACAAAATTATAAAACTTTTATATCTCAAAAGGAAAAGGGGTGTAAATAATGAATTGTAATAAATTTAAAAAGGGATTAGAAGAATATATGATAGGAAGCTTTTCAGATGATTTGAAAATCGCATTTGAAAAGCATAAGGATGGATGCGAAAGCTGCAGGATGCTATATGAAGAAGAAGTTAAAATAGATAGAGATTTTAAGATAGCTCTATCAATAGATTGTTTAGATTTTAATAGCTCAAAGACTAATATACTTAATAGTATAGATAAAAATAGATATAGTAAAAAGACTTCAAATAAAATTTTATACAATATTAAAAAATACAAAAATAGATATTTAACATACGCTGTAGCAGTTATAGCTAT
>NZ_JAENWL010000394.1 GCF_016650095.1 Clostridium sp.
ACTTTCCTTTTGCAAAAATATCTTACTACATGACTACCAATAAAACCTGTACCTCCAGTTATTAATACTCTATCCATTTATATCTCTACCTTTTTAAATAATAATCCACTGTTATGTCCGCCAAAGCCATATGAGGTAGATAGTGCAAATTCAATATTTGCCTTAGTTGATTCTTCTACAAGATTCAAGTTATCAATAGGATCCATTAACAAATTGCCATGAATTTTTGAATTTTTTATGGAAAAAGCCGTAATAGCAGCTTCTAGAGCGCCACTGGCACCAATGCTGTGCCCTAAAATTCCTTTACTTGAATTGATATAGGGCTGATTATCTCCAAATGTTTTATTAATCACTGCTGCTTCTATACCATCATTTAAGACTGTACCAGTGCCATGTGCGTTAAGATATTGAATTTCTCTTCCTTTTACTAGTTTTTGAAGCAATGATGAAATAGCAACACCTGATTTATCCATCTGCACAATATTATATCCATCACTATTACTTTCATAACCACAGATTTCAGCATATATATCTGCTCCTCTGTTTTTTGCAGCTTCCATTTCCTCAAGTACCAGAATACATCCCGCTCCCTCATTAAATAAAAATCCGCTTCTGTTTTTAGAAAACGGCATTGGATGACCATCCTCAGCTCTTGTAAGGGTAGACAGCATATCAAACCCTCTCATTATTGCTCCTTTTTCTTCTGCAAGACATTCAACTCCACCGGTGATTACAGTTGTACAATAGCCATCTTTTATCCTCCTAAAAGCCTCGCCAATGGCCATAGTTCCGGAGGCACAAGCAGCATTTACTGTAGAGCTAGATCCTTTAATACCAAAAATTATAGATATCCATGCGGCCGCTGAATTTGGCATAAGCATTGGTATAACCATTCTATTAAAGCGTGAATTTATATTATGCTGCTTAAAAATCTCCTTATCTCCATTAAATAAATGAGAAGCATAAGAGTGAAATGCCGTTTGAAGACTACTCATTCCTACTCCGATAATTATGTCGCAGTTACCTATATTTTCAACAGTAAAATATCTAGACCCCTTTGCCACAGGAAGACCTGCATCCTCCAATGCTAGCTTAGTGCCTGCCACAGAAAATTTAGATATTCTTTCCATAGCACCTTCAATAGCTTTGGGTAATCCGAATTGCGTCACGGAAAAATCAGGTGCAGGAACATAAAACTTAGATTTAAAGGAGTAATTCTTTTCGAATTCCTGTGGTATTTCATTAATAACAATTTTCTTTTCAAAAACACTTTTGAAAAAATCGCTTGTTCCTATTCCTCCAGCTGTTATAGGACCGATTCCCGTTATAACTACTCGTTTCTCCATAAAATAAAACCCCCTTCGCAATCATGATTTATTGCTTAAAAAACTGATAATGTCCTTAATGTAATCTTTAATATCCTCGTAGTCTCTTGCACTTATGTTTAATAAGCTAAGATCAATAACTTTATTATTCTCCTCTAATACTTTTGTTGAAGAATTTTTTATGGACCCTATTTTATAGAACTGTAATCCACGCTTTGAAGCCTCCTCCATAAATTCAGCTTCTTTTAGCTTGGCTACAGTAAAAAGTAGTTCATACTCGCCACATTCGCCAAGAAAAAGAAGACTTTTAGGAATTGAAAAAACAGTTGCTGCAATGGACCCAGCTCTAATATATGGCAAATACCCCAGCTTATAACCGGTTCCGCTAATTTCAGATATAGAGTTTATGCTATTAAACACTCCGTCACTGGTATCTATACTGGCATTCGCAAATGTCTTTATTAGCTCTGATTCCTTTATTCGAAGATTAAATCTATTTTTAAAAGTTTTTAGTAGCCTTCCTACAAGCTTTTTCTCAGAATAAAGTTTTAGAAATGCCTCAAGATTTCCTCCACCTACGGTACCGGTAATATAAATTCCATCACCAATTTGGGCTTTGCTTCTTAAAAGAGGTTCACCTTTCAAATTACCGATTACAGAGGCAGTATACCTCCAAGACTTAGACTTCCCAAAATCTCCTCCGAGAAAGCAAACTCCAGACTCTTTTAAAACTGCAGCAATGCCTTCTGATAATAATCTCACATATTCCTCCGTCCAGTCATCCTTTATAGTAAGGCTGTGAGAATAAAACAAAGGCTTACCTCCTGTAGCAAATATATCACTTATAGCCCCTACTGCAAGATTCCAGCCTAATGTATAAGGATCATTCTCACGGAGCATATCTTCACTTGAGAATTCATCTATAGTATGAAGCATCTTTTGATTTACAAATTCATCTCCTAGCTGAATGATTTCCGAATCTGATTCAAAAAGAGCATTAACCTGAGATTTAGACCTGGGCATAACTCCATCTATTATTTTTATTAAATCTTTTTCTCTACTCATAGTAACCCTCACAAATCAAATCTAAAGTATCAACTGCAGAGCTTATTCTGCAAGGTAAAAATCCAGCAGGGTCTCCATCAAACTCTATTTCGTTATTTAAATTATTACCATATATATCTACAGTTTCACAGTAATTTAATGAAATATTTTCGCCATTATTAATTGTCTTTCCGCTGTATATACTTCTTATCACATCAAGAGACTTTAGCACAGTCAGCTTTTTTATAACAAGGCTATATAACATGTTATCTTCTGTTTTAATGTTATTCCTAACTTTTATTCCAGAAGCTATATAATAAGTTTTTCCTATGGATATATTATGAACCCGAGGTATTATTTTTAATTCCCCATCAAAGGAAATCATCATATCTATCGGTTTATAGAATAATAAGGTTTTAATAAGTGATATAAAGGTGCCAATATAATCTCCAAAAATTCCTCTTATACCACTATTAGCGCTGCGGGCTACCGCTGCCCCAAGGCCTATATTTGCGCAACATGCAAAATAGCGAGTTTCAAAGTCCAGCAAAACGTCTATACTTTTGTTTTCTAAATCCTTTGTGTACCTTCTAGCCATAGTAATCCTTCCGGGCCTTATTTTATTAACTTTTACCCCTGAAGTAATCAAGTTTATCCCTTCCTGGATTTTAAGAGGTATACCATAACTTTTGCAAAAGTCAGGACTTGTACCAGTATATATTACTCCCATTTTAGCTTTTGATATTCTTATACCATTTTCATCATAAAACCCATTAATAACTTGATTTATAGTTCCATCACCGCCTACAGCAACTATTATGTCGTACCCAGATTTGTTTGCATTCTTTGACATTGCGCCGGCATCACTGAGTTTTGCAGTTATTTCATAATGGTAATTCAGTTTTTTCTCATCTAGAATCCCAAATATTTTTTTAAATA
>NZ_JAENWL010000203.1 GCF_016650095.1 Clostridium sp.
GCCATAAAGCGTGAATATACTTAAGGGAGTGATAATATGAAACTTAAAAATATTATGGAAAATATTAATGTGGATTTAATCCATGGTAATATCGATATAGACATAAAGGAAATTCAATATGACTCAAGAAAAGTTAAAGATGGAGATGTATTCTATTGCATAGAAGGATATAATCTTGATGGTCACGAATATATACAAAATGCAATTGACAATGGAGCTGTTGCTGTTGTATGTCAGAAGAATATAGAAGACAATTTAAACGTTACGGTGCTTCGCGTAGAAGATAGCAGAAAGGCATTAGCCATAAGTGCAGCTAATTACTATGAGAATCCAAGTAGCAAAATGAAGATGATAGGGATTACAGGTACAAATGGAAAAACAACTTCAGCATTTATGATTAAGGCTATTTTAGAAGAGCAAGGGTATAAAGTTGGACTTATTGGAACTATAGCGAATTTCATTGGTGGAGTGAAAATTCATACAGAGAGAACTACTCCAGAATCACTAGAGCTTCATGAACTTTTTAAACAAATGCTGGATTCAGGGGTGGACTATTGTGTTATGGAGGTATCTTCTCACTCATTGTACTTAGACAGGGTATATGGAATAGAGTTTTGCGAAAGTATTTTTACAAATTTAACTCAGGATCATTTAGATTTCCATAAAACCTTTGAAAATTATTTTAATGCAAAATTAAAATTATTTGAGTATAGTAAAAATTCTGTAATTAATATAGATGATACATACGGAGTAAAAGCTTATAATTCAATTGCGTGTAGTAAATTAAGTTACGGGTTAAATCGAAATGCAGATATTATGGCTAGTAATATAAATATGAATTCAAGGGGAAGTAAATTCACTGTAGATTATAAAGACAACTCTTTTGATATTGAATTAAATATACCAGGAAATTATAATATATATAATGCCCTTGGATGTATAGGTGTTTGCTTAAATCAGGGGATAGAGTTATCTGCAATTAAACTAGGTCTAAAAAAAGTACAAGTGCTTGGGCGCTGTGAACTTGTTGTAAATAACTATAACTTGGGATTTGAAATAATTTTAGATTATGCACATACACCAGATGCTTTAGAAAACATATTAAAAACTGTGAGAGAATTTACAAAAGGTAAGCTTATAAGTGTTTTTGGTTGTGGTGGTGATAGAGATAAAACCAAAAGAGCAATAATGGGTAAAATTGGAACAGATTTAAGCGATTTTTCAGTAATAACTTCAGACAATCCAAGAACTGAAGATCCTATAGAAATAATTAAAGATGTGGTATCCGGCATTGAAAAACATAATTTTGAGATTGTAGAGAATAGACGCGAGGCTATAAAACGAGCAATTGAAATTGCAAACACTAGCGATGTAATTGTTATTGCAGGTAAAGGGCATGAGGATTATCAGGTTTTAAAAGACAAAACCATACATTTTGATGAGAGAGAAATTGTTTCAGAGATATTAAAGGAGCGGTTCTAGATGGAGTATATTAGTCTTGATGAGGTAATAGAGGCAACGGATGGAGAATTAGTAGTACAAGGTCAAAGAGCCTTGTACAACGATGTCAGCATAGATACAAGAGCTATAAAAGATGGTGATATTTTTATAGCAATAAAAGGTGAAAATTTTAATGCTAATAATTTTGTTATTGAAGCTAGTAAAAAAGGAGCTTCAATCTGCATTATTGATGAAATAAAATTTGAAAAATCGCAACTTAATGAGAAAACAATCGTAGTTAAGGTGGCTGATACTAAAAAAGCACTGCTTAGTCTTGCAAAATTTTATATAAACAAGCTGAATTTAAAAGTAGTAGGAATTACCGGTTCCACAGGTAAGACGTCAACAAAGGATTTGGTTGCAGCGGTGCTGGGTTCTAAATTTAAAGTTTTTAAAACCTTAGGTAATTTTAACAATGAAATAGGGTTACCTATGATGATATTTAAGCTAGATAAAAGTTATGATGTAGCAGTTCTCGAAATGGGTATGAGCAATTTTGAAGAAATTCATAACTTATGTGAGGTTGCAAGGCCTAGTATTGCTATTATTACTAATATTGGAATGTCTCACCTTGAAAATCTTAAAACAAGAGAAAATATTTTAAAGGCTAAAATGGAGATAACAGATTTTTTTAGTTCGGATAGTGTTTTAATTGTTAATTCAGATAATGACTTATTAGAAAATATAAACACTTCAAATTATAAGTTAATAAAAACAGGAATTGATTCTGATGCTGAATTTAAAGCATGTGATTTAAATATTTACGAAAATAAAATTACATTTACTCTGATGGAAAATGGAAATTTAATAAATAATATTATTGAGGTGAATATACCAGGTCGTCACAACGTACTAAATTCTATGCTGGCAGTAGCTTGTGGAAGAGAACTTAGCATGAGCTATGAAGAGATTGCAGAAGGCTTTAAAAAATTAGAAGCTACGTCCATGCGTTTAGATATAATAAAAGGTGAAGTATTTACAATAATTAACGATTGTTATAATGCTAGTCCAGATTCAATGTTAGCTGCAATTGATGTTCTTTGTAATGCTCGCGGAAAATCTAAAATTGCGGTACTAGGGACTATGGGGGAACTCGGAAATGGATCCTTTGACGCACATAAGCAAGTTGGAGAATATGCAAAACGCAAAAATATTGATTTATTAATTTCGATAGGGGAATTTAATGAAGCATATAAAGAAGGATTTAACGATATAAATAAATATAGAAGTTTTGAAACTCATGATGAGGTAGTTTCTTTTATTGAAGGAATAATAAAGCAAAATGATGTTGTTTTAGTTAAAGCTTCAAGATTTATGAAGAGTGAGACTATAGTTAGTAAACTCGTGAGTATAAACTCACGTCAGAATATTAATTCGTTAATGAGTCTAGACTCGCGGGATATAAATGCTAAAGAGGTGTTAAAAAAATGAATTTAATTATTTTTTCAGTTATACTTGCATTTTTATTATCAATTATACAAGGACCCTTATTAATTCCCATGCTACATAAGCTTAAATTTGGTCAAAATATAAGAGCAGAAGGACCTAGAAGTCATCTCAAAAAAGCAGGGACACCTACTATTGGTGGTATAATATTTATGATTTCAACAATAATTACAATGTTAATAATTGTTAGACAAACCAGTGATGAAGTTATGATTGCATTATATTGTTTTATAGCTTTTGGAGTAATAGGACTTATTGATGATTTGCTTAAAATAACACGTAAACAAAATGAAGGGCTTACATCTAAACAAAAAATGTTGCTTTTAGTTGTAGTATCAGGTTTAATTGGTTATTACTCTTCGCTTAAAATAGGAACGGACATAATTATACCATTTGCTAATAAAAGTATAAATCTCGGTGTGTGGTATTTACCTTTTATTATTATATATTTTGTAGCAACCACAAATGCAGTTAACTTAACAGATGGATTAGATGGACTCGCAACTTGCGTTACAATTGTAGTTATGACATTTTTTGCACTAGTTAGCAATATGATGTTTCATTCTACTATTGCAATATTCTGTGCTGCACTTGCAGGTGCATTATTAGGGTTTTTAAAATTTAATTCTTATAAAGCGCAAATCTTTATGGGAGATATGGGAGCACTTGCACTTGGAGGTGCAGTAGCTGCAGTTGGTATGATACTTAAATTGCAATTATTAGTTTTTATTGTAGGTGGAATATATGTTATAGAGACTCTCTCCGTTATTATTCAAGTTGCAGTATTTAAGACCACAGGTAAGAGAGTATTTAAGATGGCACCTATTCACCATCATTTTGAATTACTTGGATGGGATGAAAATAAGGTTGTTGCAGTATTTTCAGTTGTAACAGTTGTATTGTGTTTAATTGGATTTCTATCATTTCCCTATTAGCGATGTAAGGAGGATATAACATGAAAAGATACAAGGTTAAAATGGGACAAATAGATTTTGTATTATTTGCAATCATAATGCTTCTTGTGACTATTGGAGTAGTAATGGTTTATAGTGCAAGCTCATATTATGCAGCTTTCAAATTAAATGATCCAGAATATTATTTGAAAAAGCAATTTATGTGGGCATGTATTGGATCTGTTTTTATGATTACAGCTATTAAAATTGATTATCATATTTTAAAAAAATATACTGGATTTATTATGGTAATTACTATTGTGCTATTACTTGCTGTATTTGGATTTGCAGGTATTAATGGGGCTAAGAGATGGATACCCCTCGGATTTGCATCTATTCAACCATCAGAAATTGCAAAGTATGCTATAGTATTATATATGGCTAAAAGCTTAGATATAAAGGGAGAAAAGATTAAAATTTTCTTTAAAGGTGTTTTCCCTTATCTATTAGTTTCTGGGTTTTATGCAGGGTTAATTTTGGCAGAGCCAAACTTAAGTATTGCATCTGTTATAATGATTGTTACTGTAATTATTCTATTTGCAGCAGGGGCAAAATTTTCTCACCTTTTTGCTTTAGGGTCATCGCTAGTTGCTGCAGTTGCTGTTTTAATATTTATTGAACCATATAGATTGGAGAGACTTACTAATTTTATGAATCCATGGGCTACAAGTCAAGATGAAGGATATCAATTAGTTCAATCACTCCTTGCACTTGGATCAGGAGGAGTTACTGGTTCAGGAATCGGATTATCAAGACAAAAATGCCTGTATATACCCGAACCTCACACTGATTTTATTTTTTCAATAATTGGTGAGGAATTAGGTCTAATTGGAGGCGTATTTATAATATTATTATTCGTAATTTTTGTATGGCGTGGTATTAAAACAGCAGTTACTGCTAAAGATATGTATGGTACCATTTTAGGTATTGGTATTACATCTGTTATAGCTATTCAGGCAGTTATTAATATTGCAGTAGTTACTGGGTCAATGCCAGTAACCGGTGTACCACTTCCATTTATAAGTTATGGTGGTTCGGCCTTGGTTTTCAATATGTTTGCAGTAGGGATACTTTTAAATGTGTCAAGGCAAACTGTAAATAAAAATTAGTATTAAAGGCATGCATATGCATGTCTTTTCCTATGCTTGCAAATTGTAAATATTAACTTTTTTAAAAATATTAAAAAATACATTCAAATCATGATGAAAATAATTAAGTTAAGTGGTATTATGTATATATTAGTATATAAATACACAAGCAAATATAACTAATTTATATAATTATAAATAATATGTGTTATTGAATGTGGGGAAGTGAATGAACAAAAGTAATAATCAAAACAAAGGAAATTATATTATAGAAAATAAAGAAAAATTATTACATAGAAGAAAGTATAGAAAGAAGTTAAAGCAGTTAATGTTGTTAGTCATAATTATGGCATCTACATTGGTTACATTATGTATTAAATTACCTTATTTTAATATTGCAAACATCGAAATTATAGGAAATTCTAATGTTTCTAAAGCTCTAATAAAAGAGGAAGCTAATATTAACTTAGGAAGTAATATTTTTTATGCCAGTTTTAACGATAGCCGTGAGCAAATTATGAAAAATCCGTATATCTTAGGTGTGAGTGTTAAGAAAGTTTTGCCGAGTAAAATCATTATAAAAATACAGGAAAGAGTGGCTGTATTTTATGGGGTAGTAAACAAAACTTATTATATTCTAGATAACAAAGGTATTTTGCTTGAAAAAAGAGCCAATGTGAAGGATATGAACTTAGTGAATTTAATTGGATTTAATTATGAAAAAAGTGAAGTAGGCAAGTTAATTGTATCTGAAAATGATAGGAAAATTAATATTGCAAATGAAATAACAAATATTATCAATGATTATAGAAAGACTAGCGGTAACCGCAGTATAACAATGGTAGATGTAAGTAATGTGGTAGATGTCAAGATTTTTTCAGGGAACATGTGCATTAAGATTGGAACAACAGAAGACTTAAAAAACAAATTTAATAAGGCGATAAATATTATTTCGCAGCCTCAGTATAAGAATACAAAGGGGTATGTAGATGTTAGTGCTAAAGCAAATCCAGTTGTTTTTGTAGAAAAAGAGTAGTAAAAGAATTAATAAAAATTATAGTCCCCAGAGAGTAGCAAGGAGGAAGCACATGAAGAAGTTTAGGGCCCAATTATCAATTGGCTTGATATGTGTATTATTAGGATTTATGATAAGTTACCAATTTAAAGTAATAGGCAGGCAGAATTCGATAGCGGATCCCAATAATAGTAATACACCAGAAATTATAATTGAAAACGAACAACTTAAAAAAAGTATAACAGATATGCAGAAAAAGATTGATGAATTAGATGGTAAAACAAAGGAATATGAAAATGCTGCAGGGGGAAGAGATGCAGCAAGTGAATTATTACGTAAAGAATTAGATGAGACGAGAATCCTTACTGGAGGCACCGAGGTAGAAGGTGAAGGTGTGACTATTTTGATAGAGCCTAAGAACAGCATTTTTGGCAGTAACACTGAAAATCAGGCTATTTATGATTCGGATTTAGTGCATATAGTAAACGAACTGAGGACGGCAGATGCTGAAGCAATTTCTATTAATGATATTAGGCTAACTTCTCGTAGTGGTATTAGAGTCGCTGGGAATGCGATTATTATAAATAATGAAAGAATTTCTTATAGTAGAAGAATTACAATTAAAGCAATTGGGAGACAAGATCTATTAGAAAAAGCTATAAGTTTTCCGGGAGCTATTCCACGAAC
>NZ_JAENWL010000081.1 GCF_016650095.1 Clostridium sp.
ATATAATACTAGTTTCATTTATATTCTTGACATTTTTACTAAAAGTGATATACTAAAATATATAAATTTAATAATCTAATACTACGAAGAGAAGAGTAAGCAATGGCACATTTGCAGAGAGAGAATACCTTAGCTGGAAGTATTCTTAAATGAAAATAGCTGAAGACTACCTCTGAGCGACTTTAATAAAGTCCGGTAATTCCGTTATAATTATTAAGTGGTTTATTTTATAAACAATTTGGGTGGAACCGCGGGAAATTATAATCTCGTCCCTTTTCTTTAGTTAGAATTGGGATGGGGTTTTTTTTATTTTCTAAAAATTGTAGTTTTAAAACTTGTGCATAATATTTATGCCCTTGTTGTCTTTAATAATTCAATCTTAGGAGGGAGTAATATATATGATAAATATTAAATTAAAAGATGGTTCAATAAAATCTTACGAATCTGAAATAACTGTATTTGAAGTTGCGAGAGATATTAGCGAGGGCCTTGCAAGGGTAGCTTGTGCTGGTATGCTTAATGGAAAAACTGTAGATTTACGTTACAAAATTACTGAAGATTCTGAGCTTAGTATATTAACTTTTGATAGCGCGGAAGGACAAAAAGCCTTTAGACATACTGCTTGCCATATTTTGGCCCAAGCGGTAAAAAGATTATTTCCTAGTTCTAAACTTGCCATCGGACCTGCTATAGATGGAGGTTTCTACTACGATTTTGATAAACAGGGTTCTTTCTCTGCTGATGAAATTATACAAATCGAAGCAGAAATGAAAAAAATAGTTAAAGAAGATTTACCAATAGAAAGATTTGAACTTCCAAGGGCTGAAGCTATGGCTTTTATGGAAGGAATAGATGAAAATTTCAAGGTTCAACTAATTGAAGACCTGCCATTGGATGCAAGTTTATCATTCTACAAACATGGTGAATTTACCGATCTTTGTGCCGGACCACATTTGATGTCTACAAAATATATAAAAGCTTTTAAACTAACTCAAGTTGCAGGAGCTTATTGGAGAGGCAATGAGAAAAACAAAATGCTTACCCGTATATATGGAACTGCATTTACAAAAAAATCTGATTTAGATGCCCATATAGAAAAAGTTGAAGATGCAAAAAAAAGGGACCATAACAAGCTTGGGCGCGAACTAAAATTCTTTACTACGTCAGATGTTATAGGTCAAGGGTTACCTCTACTTATGCCTAATGGCGCAAGAGTAATTCAGTTATTACAACGTTTTGTTGAAGATGAGGAAGAAAGAAGAGGCTACGTTATAACTAAGACTCCTCTTATGGCTAAGAGCGATTTATATAAGATGTCTGGCCACTGGGACCATTATAAAGAAGGAATGTTTGTCCTTGGTGATGAATCTAAAGACGCGGAAGTTATGGCACTTCGCCCAATGACGTGCCCATTCCAATTTACAATTTATAATACAGATCAAAAGAGTTATCGTGACCTTCC
The DNA here is from genome assembly GCF_016650095.1 of Clostridium sp. Lineage (GTDB taxonomy): Bacteria > Bacillota > Clostridia > Clostridiales > Clostridiaceae > Clostridium_AD. The sequence continues at coordinate 1,463 of NZ_JAENWL010000081.1, forward strand.
AATTAGATACGCTGAAACTTCAACATTATTTAGGAATGAGTCTTCAGGAGAAATGCATGGCCTAATAAGGGTACGACAATTCACTATTTCTGAAGGTCATTTAGTTGTTAGACCAGATCAATTAGAAGAAGAATTTAAAGGTGTTGTAGCTTTAACTAAATATTTCATGGAAACATTAGGACTTGAAAATGATATCACATACAGATTCTCTAAAGGGGATCGGAACAATAAAGAAAAGTATATTGATAACCCTGCTGCTTGGGAAGATACTGAATCCAAGATGAAGGAAATATTAGACCACTTAGGAATAAACTATGTAACAGCTATTGATGAAGCTGCTTTCTACGGACCTAAGCTTGATCTTCAAATCAAAAATGTTCATGGTAAAGAAGATACTATAATTACTGTTCAAATTGACTTCGCACTACCTGAAAGATTCGACATGACTTATGTTGATAAAGATGGAGCTAAAAAACGTCCATATGTTATCCATAGAACTTCAATTGGTTGCTACGAGAGAACTCTTGCAATACTAATAGAAAAGTATGCTGGCGCTTTCCCAACTTGGCTTGCACCATTACAAGTTAAGGTATTACCTATTTCTGAAAAGTATCATGATTATGCTCAAAAGGTAGTATCTAAATTAAAGAACTCAAACATTAGAGTCGAGGCAGACTACAGAGCAGAAAAGATTGGATATAAGATTCGTGAAGCTCGTAATGAAAGAGCCCCTTTCCTACTAATAGTTGGTGAAAAAGAAGAAGAATTAAATGAAGTTTCTGTTAGAAGTCGCAAAAATGGTGATGAAGGTGCAATTGCTTTAGATTCCTTTATAACAAGAATTAAAGAAGAAATAGAAACTAGAATATTATAATAATAAAAGCCAGTACATGATAAATCTTGTACTGGCTTTTAAATATTATTAAACTTTATTTATTAATTTTAAAGGAACTTTTTAAAGATACTATTCTGTTAAATACCATTTTATCTTCAGTGCTGTATTTAGAATCTACATTAAAATACCCATGTCTGAAGAATTGGAATTTATCTTGTGCTTTTGAACCCTTCATATTTGGTTCTACAAACCCTTGCAAAATCTCAATTGAATTTGGGTTTATTTGATTTAAAAAAGTTTTCCCTTCTTCTTGTGCTTCATCTAAAATCAAAGGTTCATATAATCTGAATTCTGCACTCACTGCATTTATTGCATCTACCCAGTGAATTGTTCCCTTAACTTTTCTTCCTGTAAATCCACTACCACTCTTAGTGTCATGATCATAAGTACAATGTAACTCACATACGTTTCCGTCAGAGTCTTTAATCATTTCATTACATTTTATAAAATATGCACCCTTTAGTCTTACCTCGTTACCTATGAACAGTCTAAAGTATTTCTTTGGTGGATTTTCCATGAAATCTTCTTGTTCTATATATATTTCTCTTGAGAATGAGACTTGGCGAGTTCCCATTGATGGGTCATCTTGATTATTCTCAATTTCAAGCATTTCCACTTGAGATTCTGGGTAATTTGTAATAACTACTTTTAATGGTTTTAAAACTGCCATGGTTCTAGGCGTTTTAGGACTTAAATCTTCTCTTATGAAGTGCTCTAGCATTTGACCATCTACAGTGCTGTTAGATTTTGCGATTCCAATTTCTCTACAAAAATTACGTATAGCCTCAGGCGTATAGCCACGGCGCCTTAGTCCCGCTACAGTTGGCATACGAGGATCATCCCAAGCATCTACAATGCCCTCATCTACTAATTGCTTAAGATTTCTTTTGCTCATTACGGTATTCGTTATATTTAATCTTGCGAATTCAATCTGCCTTGGTTTATTCTCCATTTCACAATTGTTTACAACCCAATCATATAGAGGCCTATGATCTTCAAATTCTAAGGTACAAATTGAATGTGTAATACCTTCAATTGCATCTTCTATTGGATGAGCATAATCATACATAGGGTAAATACACCATTTATCTCCTGTATTATGATGCACTGCATGCGATATACGATAAATTATTGGATCTCTCATGTTTATGTTAGGAGAGCTCATATCGATATTAGCTCTTAAAACCTTTTTTCCATCAACGAATTCACCTTTTCTCATACGGTCAAATAGGTCTAGATTTTCTTCCACAGTTCTGTTTTTGTGGGGGCTTTCTTTCCCTGGCTCCCTTAGGGTACCTCTGTATTCTTTCATCTCTTCAGCTGTTAAATCACATACATAAGCTTTACCTTTTTTTATTAATAATACAGCGCGCTCATACATTTCATCAAAATAATTTGATGCAAAATATAGATCATCCCACTGGAACCCAAGCCATTTTACATCTTCTTCTATGGAGTTAACGTACTCTGTATCTTCTTTTGCTGGGTTAGTATCATCAAAACGCAAGTTTGTATTACCTTTAAATTCATCTGCTAATTCAAAATTTAAGATAATTGATTTTGCATGCCCAATGTGCAAATATCCATTCGGCTCTGGTGGAAAACGAGTAACTATTTTTTTATGTTTTCCTGTTTCTAAATCTTCTATAACAATGTTTCTTATAAAGTTTGATGAAGTAGTTTTATTTTCCATATTTGTCACCTTCCTTTTAATCTCCCTTACAAGTTAGGTAGTTTACTTATAAGATTCCTTGCCTATAATTTCCCTTACTTATAAGGTTAGCATACTTATAAGCTCGCTCACTCGTAAGTTTTATCTATATTCTAATAAATATATCACAAAAACGGATTTTTTTCTAGGATTTTTATACGTAATGTGGTATTAAATGTATATTCTATCTTATAGTTATGATTATTATATTTTTTAACTCAATAGTTATTCTTGCCATCTAAGCTTAAAATAAATCCATTTGGGTTGATTTACAATTACTAAACTTACATGCTCTTACATTCTGTCTGAAGATAGCACTAGAAAGATAATTTTTAATAAGAGGATATCTAAATGAGTTAAATTAAAATTATAAAAAAAGAATTGATAGATATGTTATACTTATTAAATACTACAAATTTATATCCATATGACTTAAATGCTAAATAGCTAAATTATAGGAGGTTATATTAATGGAACTAATCGTTAAAATACTAAACGAACAAGGGTTACATGCAAGACCCGCTTCTACTTTTGTAAAAACTGCAAGTAAATTCAAATCTAATATTACAATTGTACATGGTAAGGAAGTTGCAAACGCAAAATCTATAATAAACATAATGAGCTTAGGTTTAACTAAAGGTGAAGAAATTAAAATTATAACAGAAGGTATAGATGAAAAAGAAGCTATGGCCGCATTAGTGAGTGCTGTAGAAAGTAAATTTGGAGAAGTATAACAATCGTAAACTTTCCTTCTGAAATATCATTAACATAAAAAAGTAATATAACCCTTAAAAAGGTTTATATTGCTTTTTTATGGTTTATATTGCTTTTTAAGGTTTTCTAAATTGGCATTTGTTCATTTGCATAAAGAATTGCCTCACAATATTCGCTTGGCAAACACTTTTCATCTAATTTAAGTTGTTTTGAAATTCTTGTTACCTCATCCCATTCTCCTTTTTCATATTTTATGATTAAATCAAGTAACTTTCTATATTTATTATTATTAATTCCGTTTAGTGCATCTTTTACTTCAATAGGCAGTAATAATTCCTGTAGTATTTGATCTAGTGGTATATCCATAAGTAAGTCTACCATAGATAACATGCCAATCAAATAAGCGTTAAATGAGTTAAATCCTATTTTAACCTTCTCAGCAATTAACTCAGCAAATTTTGCCCTTGTCAACGACTCAATTATTATAATTTCCGGTTTATCTTCACCTAAAGTTTTAAAAACCATTAAATATAACCACATTTTTATTTCTTTTTCACCAAGCAAAGAGAGTGCTTGGTTAATTGATTTTATTTCACTTCTAAAAACATAATTCGCTGAATTTATAAGTTTTAAAAGCTTGAAAGATAATGACACATCTCTTTTTATTAAATCCTCTATAATGCCTATATTAAAAGTACCGCTATTAATCTCCTGCAATAATTTCATATAAATAATATTGTTTTCTGATATTCTTTTACCAGTAACTATTAATGGTCTACTAAAATAGTAACCTTGGAAGTATGAATATCCATATAAAACCGCTTCATTAAATTCTTCTATAGTTTCAACTTTTTCCGCAATAAACTTTATGTTTTTAGAGTTAACCATTTCAATTACTTTTCTTCTTTCAATTCCCTTAGTTATCTGGAAATCTACTTTAATAATATCTGCTATCTCTATAAGTTTTCTATATTTATCAGAATAAACGAAATCATCCAAGGCTATAAGATACCCTCGTCCTTTTAGCTTTTTACATAACTCCAATATTTCCTCAGTAGGTTCTATTCCCTCTAATATTTCAACTACCACTGATTTTGGCGATAGAACTGTAAAAATGTCAGATTTCAATATATTTTCAGTGAAGTTAATAAAAGCTTTTTTACCTCCTGTTACCTTCTCAATACCTATATTTATAAAACTGTTTTTTATAACTTCAATGGTTGCTTTATCGCCATCTTTACCTTGATAACTGTTTTTTTCACTATCTCTAAATAATAACTCGTATCCATACAATTTATTAAACTTATTAAGGATTGGTTGTCTGGCTAAAAATACATCCATAATTGTCCTCCTTTGCAAATATATTTAACCTGCACTAAGTCTATTATACATATTTTTACACGTTTTTACAATATTTTTATTATGAAATGTCTTATTTTAAATACGAATATTAATAAAATTAACCCATACCTAATTAAGGTATGAGTTAATTTTCATTTTAAACTATTATAAATATTGGCTAAATTTTCTTCCATGCTCTGAATATAATTCTTATTTCCTTCACTGCTTTCTATTGTATATATTTTTTTAACGTCAGCACCTACCTCATTTGCAAGAGTTTCAGATACTCTTGGACTTGCAAGTTCTTCCATGAAAATAATTTTTATTTTATTTTTCTTAGATAACTCTACTAATTCTTTTAATTTTTGTGGTGTAGGGTCGCCTTCTGCAAACACATCTTCTACACTATTTTGTATTAATCCAAAATCTCTACACAAATACCCAAAAGCAGCATGACCTGTAACAAAATTTTTATTTGTTACCCCTTTGAATTTTTCTTTATATTCACTAAAAAGTTTATCAAGTTGATTTGCGAATTCTTGAAAATTTTTCTCATAAAAATCCTTATTTTTTCCATCAGCCTTAACCAATGCATCTTTTATGTTTTTAGTTTGAATTTTTGCTTCCTTTAAACTAAGCCATATATGTGGATCATATTGTCCAAATTCTTGAATTTTTCCACCTTGGTTTTTTATTGGATTTACACCTTTAGAGGTATCAACTACAATTAAGTTCTTGTTATCTATAGCACTTAAAGTTTTATCTACCCAGGATTCCATACCAAATCCAGAATAAACAAACAAATTAGCTTTACTTATGTTTTCCATATCCTTTATTTTAGGTTCAAAGTCATGTGGTTCAACACCCTCCGGTATAACTGTTTTCACTTCAATTTTATCTTTCCCAACCGCCTGCGCAAATTCCTTTAGTGGATTAAAAGACACCACCACTTGCAGCTTTGACTCGTCACTTTGTTTATTGTTTTGCGCTCCTTCTTTTGTAGAATTTGAACATCCAGCTAATGTACTTATAATACATGCTGATAGTATTACACTAATAATTTTTTTCAATATTTCTTCACTCCTCAACAGTTGTTGCAACTCATTTGCATTTACTCTTACAATATACTCATATATTGGCAACTTGTCAATACTGTTAGCTTTTATATTATTATAAAAAAAGAAAAACATGTATTACTGCAATTGTAACTTCTACCTCAACTGCATTTCCGTAATACATGTTTTTTTTTATATTTCCATTATTATTGGTATAATTATTGGTCTTCTCTTAGTTTTTACATATAAAAACTGAGCTAAGGCATTTCTTATACAGGTTTTTATTACAGCCCATTCTTTAATCTTATTATCTAAACACTGCTCTAACTCTTTTCTCACAATGTCCCTGGCCTCATTAATAAGTTCATTGGATTCTTTCATATATACAAACCCTCTTGTTATTATATCCGGTCCTGCTACTATACTATAAGTTTCACGTTCTATAGTAACTACCACAGTAAGGATACCCTCTTCTGCTAAGTGCTTTCTGTCGCGAAGTACGATATTACCAACGTCTCCTACTCCAAGTCCATCAACCATTATAGCTCCTGTTTGCACTCTTCCAGCTAATCTACATTCGCTTGGAGATACTTCTAATATCTGTCCGGTTTCTCCAATAAAAATATTCGCTGGATCCATTCCTATTTTTTCTGCAAGTAGCGCATGTTGTTTCAGATGTCTAAATTCACCATGCACTGGCATAAAATATTTAGGACGAACTAAGGTATGTATTAATTTTAATTCCTCTTGACACGCATGCCCAGAAACGTGAATTTCTTCGGTAGTATTGTATATTACATTAGCTCCCTTTTTAAATAACTCATTTATAACTTTGTATATAAGCTTTTCGTTTCCAGGAATGGGAGATGCAGATAATATAACCATATCACCCTTTTGTATTTGAATACTCCTATGAGTAGCTGATGCCATTCTTGTTAAAGCCGCAAGCGGTTCACCTTGACTGCCAGTGGTTACTATTGTTACCTTATCATCAGGGTAATTATGGAGTTCTGCCACGGTAATTATTGCTTCCGGTGGTATATGCAAATATCCTAGTTCAATAGCCACTTGAGATATTCTTTCCATACTTCTTCCACTAAATGCTATTTTTCTTCCATTGGAAACGGATGCATTTGCAATTTGTTGTATTCTATGAATATTTGATGCAAATGAAGCTACTATTATTCTACCGTCCGCACCTTGGAATATTTTATTTAAAGTTTCCCCAATTACTTTCTCAGATATAGTAAATCCAGTTCGTTCTACGTTAGTGCTATCAGCCATTAGTAATAATACTCCTTGACCACCTAATCTTGCAAATCGCTCTAAATCTATAACTTCTCCATCAATTGGAGTATAATCTATCTTAAAGTCTCCTGTGTGTATAACTCTCCCAATAGGCGTATGTATAGCAATTGCACAGGCATCTGCTATGCTATGACTAACTCTTATAAACTCTACACTGATTTTATCTAATTTTACAATATCACCAGGTTTCACTATATTTAGGGTGCAATCTGCCAATATACCATGTTCTTGCAACTTATTTTCTACAAGTCCTAATGTCAGACATGTTCCATATACTGGAATATTAATTTGTTTTAGAACATATGGTAATGCTCCAATATGATCTTCATGACCGTGGGTTAGAAAAATCCCTTTTACTCTATCTCTATTCTCTATAAGATAAGTTACATCAGGAATTACTAAATCCACTCCATACATATCCGCTTCTGGAAAAGAGATTCCACAATCTATAACAATAATTTCTTCCTTATATTCTATTGCCGTAATATTTTTTCCGATTTCTCCCAGTCCACCTAGTGGAACAATTCTGATTTTGTTTTTACCTTTACTTTTACTTTTATAATTATTATTCAATATTTTCCCGATTCCTAAATATTAGGCAATCTATCCATCCAATATTTTCGTTCTGTCGACTAAACAAAATGGCAGTATCATATGATTCAACTACTTAGGTTAGTTCTGTTTTTGTAAGTAACAGTTCTGTTTTTGTAACTATTATGTTATTATATCAGTTCTGTATATTAACGCTATATCAACTTATCAACTTACTATTCCAAGCATTTTCTTCCTATTAACTAACCATAAATCAGGATTTTCACCTACCTTTTCTTTTATATTTTTATTACAATAATCTTCGTAACTCATTTTTCTTTTTAAGAGAGAAATGTTGGTATTGCCGATATCCAAATCTGGCTAATCTATCTCTCCTACATTTGCTATTCTTGCTTTAATTTATTTTTATCATCTTCATTAACTTTATTAATTTTCTTTTCTTCTCCTTTCTAGTATTTTTATAAATTTATATTTCAAAGTGTTGCTTGTTAGATAAACATCACTTTCTTGTTCAACTTTATATTTTATAATATTTTAATTATCAACTTAAATAATACTATGTTTAGAAAATATATATTCTTATTCTAAATAAGAGTATAATATTTCCCTAATAAATACATTAATCAATACTTCCTTTTTACTAATCAAATTTAATTATACCATATTATAATTGATTATATTCAATTATAATTCAAAAAAGGTTGAGAAATAATTCCTCAACCTTAAAATATTACTTTAGATCGTAAATATTTCATCTAAAAGATGTTCTCACTAATTTCTTTTAGCATGCTTAATCCCTTAACTTCTCTATTGTACATGGGTATTTTTATATTTCAGTATCTGTACTAATTCCATTTTACTTTTGAAACCCAAAAAGAAAAAACTAGCAAGCGCTAGTTAGTTTTTTGAAGCTATTTATACATTTTAGTATTATCCTAAGTTAGCTAAATCAGCTAAAACAATTGTCTTCTTAAATAGGCCACCTTGCTTAGTATAGTGTAAAATATATTCTTTTTCATAAACATTATGTATTTCTAACTTTGTAATTCCTTTTGTTTTTAGAACTAATTTTACTTTATTAAATTCATCAAGTTCTTCTTTTGAAGTTAGCATAGTGTAGAAAAGCTTTTGTGAAAACGTGGACCAAGTCATCAACAGCTCATCGATAGGTGTGTTAACATCTATATTCATTTATCTTCCTCCTTATATAATGTATAATATTATTATACCACTATTTGTTTTTTCTCGTACACTCTATTATATATAATTAATTATATATAATCAACTTAATTTGGAATTAAAATTGATATGTTTTATTGTCTTTGTTATAATTATTTGATTTACAAAGATTTATAAATCATTTATAATTATTGACACTTTTTAGGTAATTAAACAATAACTACTTATTTTGTGCTCTAAACCTGTAATAAGACCTGTTTTATGAATTATTATGTGAACCTAAAAATAGATTGTTAGAGGAAGTGATCGGATATATGAGAAAATATACATTTATAGCTATAGGTGGAATGCTTGGAGCAATCCTTAGATATATAATAAAAAATATACACCTTTATCATTATAAAGGTATTATTCCAATAAATACAATTTTAATTAATGTTTCTGGCAGTTTGATCTTAGCACTTATACTAACCATTTCCTTTGAGATTTTTGAGCTTGATTCCGATATAAGACTTGGAATTGCTACTGGTTTTCTGGGAGCCTACACAACTTTCTCTACTCTTTGCAAAGAAACTGTAAATCTTATAAATCAAGGAAACTCTTATTCTGCTATATCTTATATAGCACTTTCAACAATTTTGGGACTTGCCGCAGCTTATTTAGGAGTGGTGCTAGCAAGAGAGTTCGTTTTGAATTTTAAAAATAAACATAAGGGCACAGATAGTGTAGAACAAGAAGATGCATAGGAGGCTAAATATATGACATATCTGTTAATCGGAGTTGGTGGAGCAGCCGGAAGTTTGGTTCGATATATCCTTGGTAAATTCATAAGTGAAAAGTCGAATACTGCTTTCCCAATAGGAACTTTTATAATAAATATCACAGGTGCAGTCTTTCTTGGCATTGTAAGTACAATTGGCGTAGGTAGTAATATAATGCTGCTCCTTGGAGATGGTTTTTTAGGTGCATACACAACTTTTTCAACCTTTATGTATGAAGGATTTAATCTATTTGAGGAAAAAGAAAAACTGAATGCTTTTATATATATTACATTCTCATTAATATTAGGTATAGCAGGTTATGCCGTGGGCAATAAGCTCGGTAGTTTATAAAAAAGGAGGAGTAAATAATGAAAATAAGTTGCAATTATATTATGAAAAGCGGCTACAATATACAATATATTATAGCCACTTTTCAGAAAATTTCGTAATTATAATTTTATTTAAACCTTCTTGCAGTAAGGTAATCCCTTCTTGTCAATGCGGATATTTTAACCACATCTCCAGTACTAGGCGCGTGAATA
>NZ_JAENWL010000222.1 GCF_016650095.1 Clostridium sp.
AGCTGGCAGCTGCGTATGTGATGGCATCTTCGTAGGTGTTGACATCACTTACGCAGATTTCCATATCCACTGTTATATCTAAACTCTGAATTAATAGTGCTTTGGCAACTTCACTATTTTCTCTACTCAATACGCCTGCACAGGCCATAATATAGTTTTTATCTATTAATACTTTGGCACCCTTTTTAGGAAGCATTGTAACTTCATTCTTTAAGTATCTTATTCCTAGTAGCAAGTCTTCTCCATTTGGGAGCCTTGTGAGTGCTCCCCCAGTGCCTATTATATATTTAACCTCAGACAAGTCCTTACCATAGGCCACAAAGCCACTTTCTCCATCGTATTTTCTTTTTATAAATCCTACATGCCTATCTATTGCAACAGATAGAGCTTTTTTTGTAAGTATGATACTTGCATTTATATCATCCACATCTTCTGGTATAGGTTTTATGTGTTCTTTTATATATTCCTTATTAAATTTGCCTAAATCACGTGCGTCAAGTAAATCTATTACATTTTTGCTATTAATAAAAACTCCGAGATCTCCCTCTACAGTTCTTTTAGCCTTTGGTTCAGGATTTACTAGCATATCTAAAACTACACTACTTCCCTCTGTAACAGAATGTACATCCGTAGTAGCCCCTCCTACATCAAAAACTACGAGATCTCCTATCATATCATATAAAACTTTTGAACTTTCCATAACTGCTCCTGGAGTTGGCATTATGCTACCATTAACTATTTCTTTTATTTTATTCATTCCAGGCGCTTTTACAATATTCTTCTCAAAGGCTTCTTGTATTATTTTTCTTGCAGGTTCTACATTTAAAGTATCTACCATTGGATAAACGTTGTCGATTAAATAAAGTTCTTGCCCTTCAAATATCTCTTTTATTTCTTCTTGATTCTCTATATTTCCACAGTATACAATCGGAATACCAAATTTTTCGGCACTTATAAGTTCTGCATTATAAAGAGCTGTATCTCTCTCACCATAATCCGTGCCTCCAGCAATCATTATCATATTGGGATTAATATCATGTATTCTCTTTAAATCACTTTTTCTCATTTTCCCAGCAGTAACCATTTTAATAATACCACCAGCACCCAAAGCCGCTTCTCTAGCAGCCTTAACAGTCATTTGCTCCATAAGTCCGTGAACAGTTATTCTAAGTCCCCCTGCAGCACTGGAGGTTGCTAGCATCTTTTCCCATGTTATTGATTCGCCAATTTGGTTTTCAATATCTTTAACTGCATCTTTGAGTCCTATAGTTACATCTCCGTCCAAAACTGTAGTACAGCTTTTACCTTGAAAAGGTATATTAACTACAACCTGTCCTGTAGAGTCATATGATACATTAAAAGCTGTAACCAAAGTAGTTGTGCTACCTATTTCAGCAACTAGATAATCTACCTTCACAAGTAATCGCCCCTTTTATTTTTTTATTCTTCTATTTCTTCATCAATATCAGGCAAACCCATTAACCTTTTGATTATGAAAGATGCAACAGCGGTACCGTTTGATCCACGTCCAAATCCAACATCCATACCGTTTGCTTTAGCTATTTCATCAGTTACTTGAGTACCACCAGAAACAAGTATAATCTTATCTCTTACCCCTTTTTCTATGCAAAGATCACTAAGTTTTTTCATGTTCTTTGTATGAACATCGTTATGACTAATTATTGTACTACAGAGTATTGCTTGAGCTTTTGATTCTATAGCTGCATCTAAAAGTTTTTCAATTGGGCATGAAGTTCCAAGAAAAATTGTTTCTATACCAAATCTTTCAAGACCACCATGTTTAATGTCAATAACTTCACGAATTCCAACGGAATGTTCATCTTCACCTACTGTGGCTGCAACAACCTTTAGTGGGTGTTCTTTTACATAATCTTTCATTTGTTGATCTGACATACTTTTTCTTCTTTTGGGAAGAACTAACTCATCACGTCTTACAGGCGTAAAATCACATACTCCTTTTATTTCCACGAGAGTTCCTTCAGCCTTTTGTAACACTTGTTTATGGACAATTTCTACATTTTTCAAATTCATTCTCTTGCCCATTTCAAGGGCTGCCGCTTCACTAATCTGTTCATTTTCAGGTAAACATAAACTAATCTTTACATACCCATCTTTAGCCCATTGAACTTCAGGAACTACAGTTCCATCTTCTTTAACTTTTTCCATTCTCTTAAATACATTATCATTATCATCAAGTTCATCAATATATTGAATTTTTGAATGATTACATAGTGTACATTCATTTATAGCATCACAAGGTTTTTTATATTCTTTTGGAACATTATTGTATCCAAAATGACCACAAACTGGTGCAAAATAATCTGCTTCTCTTTCAACTGTTGTTCCTGCTGCGTCTCCGCCGTCTGTCTTTCTTGCAATACCATCTTCGTTTCTTTCTGGATACTGACCTGAATCTATAAAGAACCCAGAATCAACAGCTTTAAAATATCCACCTACTTCGATCATTTCCTCAAAGAATAAAATAGCTCTTTCTTGAATTTCTCTTGCCTTTTCTGGTAAATATCCTGTTTTCTTAAGCTCTAACATGTCCATTAATCCGTCCATAGCTAAAAATCCCTGCTTAGCTGTGTTTACAGCGTGAATATTATTATAATGCCAAGGAACATTACGTCCTTCATCTGGCGTTATTGTACTTTGAATATCTGCGGATGTGAGTTCTGTTATTAAGAGATTCAAAGTATGCCCTACTGTAGCTTCTCTCTCGCAAGATTCCACATATTTAGTATTCATTTGAGCTCTAATTTTATATCTTTTGAAAAACTCTCTTAGTGCAACTGCGTAAGGCAAATCATATTTCATACAAGGAGCTGGTGCAGATGTTGGGGGTACAGTTGATAACGAAATATTTTCTGGTTTCATTCCAACAAGTTCTGAGAAACAAGAATTTATAGCATGTTGTACCATAAGTTCTGGCATTACCTTATATCCCTTCATAGCTGTTGCATTGGCATTATGTGCACCATCTATTTGAAGTATTCCTGCATGGGCCATTATACCCTTTGCAACTGCAGCATCAACAAAAGACCTAACCATATTAATATTTCTATAAAGTATATTATATTGTGGATCTTGATGAGCTCCATTAACGCCATCTTCTGCGAACATAACTGCTACATCAGGACCAGCAACACCTGATACATAGGAATGGAAATTAATTTTTCTTCCTACTTCCTCTTCTATTAAATCTATAGCTTTTCTTGTTGCTCTAATTTCTTTTCTAGTTATTGGTATTCCGCCAAACCCTTCTGGACTTCCTTCTAATAATCCGTCAAAATGACTTTGTCCCATTGTCCTTATAACCATTAAATGATCCGCACCATGCCATGCTGCCATTCTCATTCTTCTTAAATCATCTTCAAATCTTCCTGAAGAAATTTCTGTGGTAATAGTCGCTCTTGGTTGTGGATCTATATTTTCAAAACTCCTTGCTGCTGGAAGAGGTTGACTCTTCTTTAAAGGTGCTGATATTTCACTATATGTGAATTCTCCAACCACATTAGTTTCATTTTTTTCTCTCCAGTGCCAACCTCTCCATTTTGGTTCGTATTTATCTAAGTCTTTTAATATTTCTTCTACATTGAGTTTTTCATTTTCTTCCAATCTTTCTATCATTAGTTGCCACTTCCTTTCATTTTTTCGGAAACAATATCCCAACCTATTCCTTTAGAAAGTTCCACTCCTGCTTTAAGATAGTCAATATTTTTAAGCTTTGCATAAGTTAAAATTACATTTCCTATACCTTTCCCAAGTAAGTTCCATTTTGTGCCATAAGAAATTAGTGGTTGAGCTTCTAAACTAGAAAATCCCATTCTAAGTACTACCGAACGTTCAATAGCTGGTGACGTATGAGTGTATGCTAAATCCACCATTGGTTTTACAGCCTGATTAGTGAGGCTCCAAAACCTTTCATATAACTGCTCATTCGTCAAATCTTTTAAATGTTCTCTTCTTTTTTCAAAATCATCTTCTCTTATCATAACTTAAATTCCTCCTAATATATTTAAAATTTTGTTTTTTCAACGTTATACGTTTTCACTATTATGCTATTTCAACATTATGTTGTTTTAACTTCTCTACTATTTTATCTTTAGACATTTTTGTTTCTAAAGACAAGAAGTCAATATCAACTTGTTCCACTCTATTTTCAGTCAATTTCTTAACAACATTTTTTATATATGAATTTTTTAATCCATCCATGTCTATATCTGTTACTGTTACTATTGATGGATTAGACGGAATTACTATATTTTCGCCTGGTACTTGTTCTGTAGGATTACCCACATAAACTTTAATCCCATTTTCTTTAGCAAAATTGAGTTGAGGTAATAGATGTTTTCCTGCTCCTGTATATTCGGTCTCTTGAACAACTATTATAGCATCATCCTCGTATTCCTGAGCAATTGCAAAAGCTGCTACTAAGGACACATTTCCTGCCGGTCCTCTTTCTAGTCCCTCAAGCTGAGCTAATATTTCAGTCATCCAAAATACTTCACCTTGAGTGGTTGTTACATACCTATCTAAATACCTTAGTGGCCTAGCCGCACTTCTTGGTACATCTGATCTATCTGGATTAGTTATAAACGGAACTCCAAATCCTGTATGACCTGTTGTAAAGGATTTCTTATTGAAATCTATATCAGACGCCATGTGAAGGCCTGAAAGATCAACTGATGCTCCTATTATTTTTGTTTCCAAAGCACCCGCCTTAATGAGTCCTCTTGCAGTACCAGTAACATTCCCACCACCTGCATGAGTTATAATAACTACATCAGGATCTTTTCCTAATTTTTCTCTACACTGCTCTGCTATTTCATATCCTAAAGTCTCAATGCCAGCTACTCCATAAGATGAATATAATGAAGCATTATAATATTTTGTATCTTCAAGTATTTTTAGGTAAGTATAAAATAATTCAGGCCCTACAGTAAGTCTAATAACTTCTGCTCCAAAACCCTCACACTTTCTTCCTTTTTCTAATATTTCTGGTTGACCCACTTTTCTTGAATCATAACATTCATTTGCTATTATACATTTAAGGCCCCTTATGTTAGCTTGAGATGCAACTGCGGCTCCATAATTACCTGAAGTAGCTGCTCCTACACCTTTATATCCTCTCTTCATTGCATCAAATACAGATATGCATGCTCTTCTATCTTTAAAGCTTCCAGATGGATTGCAACTTTCATCCTTTACGAATATTCTAGCTGCCTTGCCAGTCTTTGAAGCCTTTCTTGCGAGTTTTGTGATATTTTTCAATTCTAGAAGTGGGGTGTTTCCTACTCCAACCTCATTTTGAATTTTTTTAACTTCTTCAAAAGAATATTCAACATCACTCATCAATTTCTCATAATCGAATGAAAGATTTCCAGTTTCATATTTACTATAGTCTATTCCTATAGATTTAAGAATTATTTCATTCTTTCTCTCCATAAGTTCTTCGTATTTATTCATGCCTTATAACCTCCTCTTAAAACTATGACAAAAGTCATTATATTATTGTGCTATTATTTCTCTAGCTTGTTTTCCTATATTACTTATTTCTTCAACATACTTACCATATGTATGATAATATCCTGGCTCTATATCCACAATTTTGCCTTTAGCAATTCTGCCTATGTTAGTTACAACTTGTACCTCATTTCCTAATTCACAATCGCAAAGGGACTTTCCACGCGTCCAGGATTTAAGAGGAGTTTTCTTTGTTTCATCCGGTATACTAGTAGATCTATCCTCTGGTATTAAAACGATTTCTTCCACTTCAACCCAGGTTCCTTTCTTTATCATAATTTTTACCTCCCAAGTTTAAAATTATTATTAAAATTACTTTAATAACATACTACTTTGTTATTAAGCAATTACCATGCCAAATTAAAACACATGTATTTAAGCCATCCCTTAAATACATGTGTTTTAAATTTGCAAAATATTCTGCACTTTGTTTTTAGAATACAATCTTAAGCTTGGTAGACTTTAGCACTTTCAAGGGTTGCTATGCATGCAAAACATTTTGCATGCATAGCAACATATTTTGCATGTCTTAACTCTCTTCTATTATTCTATGTATTTTTATTTTGTATTGAAGATTTTGTCTTGAAATATTAAGTTCCCTAGCTGTTTTACTAACATTATAATTATTTTTATTTAGTGTCTTTTCTATTATG
>NZ_JAENWL010000075.1 GCF_016650095.1 Clostridium sp.
ACAAGCACTTATATCTTGGGTCTTGAAAAAGGACTTAAATTGGTAGAGTCTATTAAAGGTGTAGAGGCTATTTTTGTTACGAATGATAAAAAAGTGTATGTTACTCCAGGGCTTAAAAGTAGTTTTAACCTAACAAACAAGGAGTTCACTTATGAAGAAGGGCGATAAGATAGTTGGAATAATACTTTTAATTATTGTAGTAATAGCTCTTAGTGGAGCTGGAATATATAAAACCGCAATTAAGGGTTCCGAGAATATTGCAATTATTAAACGTGAGGGCATAGTGCTTAAAACTATTGATTTAACTAAGGTAGTAAAGCCAGAAGAGTTTACTATAAAGGCGGATAATGGCCATTATAATACCATATCAGTTAAATATAATGGCATTAGTATAATAGATGCTGATTGCCCGCATAAAGAGTGTGTTAAAAGTGGATGGATTTCAGAGCCAGGCGAGATGATTGTATGTTTGCCTTTTAAACTTATAATTAATATTGAGGGACAAGTAGATAACGGCATTGATGGAGGGACATTTTAAAATTAAAAAAATGTAGGTGAAAATATGAAAAGTACTAAAAGAATGGTTTTACTTAGTATGCTTGTGGCAATAGCCTTAGTTATTTATTTAATAGAGGCTCAGATACCAGTTCTATTTCCAGGAATAAAATTAGGCCTTGCTAATTCGATATCCTTAGTTGCATTAATTTTATTAGGCTGGAAAGAAGCATTTTTAATAATGATTTTAAGAACCATATTAGGTTCTATGTTTGGAGGAAGCATGTCAGCTTTTATGTTCAGTATTGCTGGTGGAGTGCTAAGTAATGTAGTAATGATATTATTATACAAGTATTTTAAGAACTCATTAAGTATCCCTACAATTAGCGTTTGTGGAGCTGTTTTTCACAATGTAGGGCAGCTACTGGTAGCTGCTTTCATTATTAATGATTTAAGAATATATGTATATTTACCAGTATTACTAATTGCAGCTATTGTTACAGGGTATTTTATTGGAATTCTATCTAGTATATTAAAAAGTAGATTAGAAAAAATATTACCACAGATATAAAGTATTAAATTTCTCCGCCGTGCCTTGCAAATAAGAGCTTGAAACTGGAAATTTGATTAAGAAATTCTAATGTTTTGCTCATGTAAAATTCTCAACCTCTGGGTAGTTCTCTGGGGTGCGTAACAATTATTAATTGTTACGTGCTCACATTCGCCGTCCTGGCTCAGGTTCGCTAGACTGCCGTCCTGGCAGTCTTACGAGAATTTTACATTCGCAAAACAAGAATTACTAAATCAAATTTCAATGTTTCTGCGCTTCTTATTGCAAGTCACTGCAGCGAAATTAATACTGTTGTGAACGGACCCCTACGGGGAAGGGCAAAAGGAGCGAAAGCTAGAAATATATAGTTTTTTAGAACTCGCATCCTGGCAGGCTTACGAGAAGTTTACATTCGCAAAACAAGAATTCCTAGATCGAATTTCAATGTTTCTTCGATTCTTATTGCAAGTCACTTCGGAGAAATTAATACTTTTTGAGCGTGCCCCTACGGGGAAGGGCAGAAGAAGCGAAAGCTAGAAATATATAGTTTTTTGAACTCGCGTCCTGTGAGGACCATAAGAATTTACGCAAAAGAAGAATTTCTAAATCAAATTTCAATGTCTCTATCCTATTAATCGTAATTCTACGATATTTAAACAATTATATAATATTACGTACATTATTTATAAAATAGGGGGTTAGAGTTATGAATATAGAGCAAAATATGTATAAAAGAGCTGTTGAATTTATTGAGCAGCGTTTTCCAACAGGATGGGGTGGTGTGGGAGTAATTCATACTGAGGATGATAAGTATTTAATAAGTGTGGCATTAGAAACTGCTAATGCTGGTGTGATGCTTTGTATAGAAACAGGAGCAATGTGTGAAGCACAGAAATACAACTTAAAAGTAACGCATTGCCTCTGCGTGGTACGGGATGATGAAGGAGCTCAATTTAAGGTGCTTTCACCTTGTGGTGTATGTCAAGAACGGTTACGCTATTGGGGAAAAGATGTGAAAGTTGGCGTAACAACAAAAGACGACGTTCTAAAATTTGTAACTCTTAATGAATTACAGCCCTACCATTGGACGGGAGCCTATCCGAAGGAAGAGTTAGAACATTATCAGAAGGTAGCATCTGAGAATAACAAATAAGTATTAAATTTCTCCTGTGTGACTTGCAATAAGAACTTGAAACTGGAAATTTGATTAAGAAATTCTAATGTTTCTGCGCTTTTTATTGCAAGTCACAACTCTAAGAAAAACAAAAAAGAAAAGATACTAAGAGTATTAATCTTAGTATCTTTTCTTTTTTTGTAATTACTTACTAACTTTTTCGGCTGGTTTTTCAAGAGGAATCTTACTAGCCTCTTCAGTAGCCTTTACAGGCTTAACAAACTCTTTATTATCTGGTAAAGGTTTAATAGCCTTTGTAGGACACTTTGTAGCACATAAGCCACACTGCGTACATTTCTCAAAGTCTATTACAGCTAAGTTACTAACCATAGTAATTGCCTGAGATGGGCATACTTTTACACACATTTGGCATGCAATACATCCAACTTTACAATTATCTTTTACTGATTTACCTTTTGATTTTGAGTTACATTCAATAAGTACTGGTTGACTCGCTGGTACGAACTCTATTAAGTTTTTAGGACATACTGCAATACATGCACCACAAGCTACACAATTGTCATTATATACTACAGCTACGCCATCGATGATGTGAAGGGCATTGAACTCACAAGCTCTAACACAACTTGCAAGTCCTAGACATCCATCTGAGCAAGCTTTAGAACCACCACCAGGAGCAATAACGGCTTGGCGGCAATCTTGAATTCCGTCATACACGTATTTCTCTTTAGCCACAGTGCAAGTACCTTTACATTTAACAAAGGCAACTTGTGGATCTGAAGTTTCAACAGATACGCCCATTATTTCTCCTAATTTTTCAGCAACAGAACTTCCACCTACTGAACAGAGATTTAGGAGCGCACCTCCCTCAACTACATTGGTAGCATAAGCATCACAACCAGGGAATCCACATGCACCACAATTCGCGCTTGGTAATGCTTCTCTAACTAGTGGTATTTTAGGATCTACTGGTACATGGAATTTTTTATTAGCATAACCAAGTACTATTCCAAATATAAGTCCCATACCACCAATGGCGAGTACTGGGTAAATTAAATTGTTTATATCCATTTAAATACCCCCCAGTTTTAAACCACTAAAGCCTAAAAATGCGATAGCCATGAGTCCAGCAGTAACTAGTGAGATAGGAAGACCTCTAAATGCTAGTGGCATATTGTCATTTCCTTCCATTCGTTCTCTTAAACCTGAAAGAAGAACAATGGCAAGCATATAACCTAGACCTGCTCCAAGAGCATTAACTAGAGATTGTAGCACAGTATATTTTTCTTGGAGGTTTATAAGGGCCATACCAAGAACAGCACAGTTTGTAGTTATCAATGGAAGAAATATACCAAGAGCTTTATAGAGACTTGGCTGAGTTTTCTTAACAACCATTTCAACAAATTGTACTAGGGCTGCAATAACTAGCACAAAGGCTAGAGTTGACAAAAATGTCACGTGTAAAAGAGCTAAAATTTTGTAAACTATGGAAGTCATTAATGAGGCTAAGAGCATAACAAATATTACTGCCAGTCCCATACCTTTTGCAGTTTCAGTTTTTTTAGAAACTCCTAGAAAAGAACATATTCCAAGGAATTTAGCTAATACGTAGTTATTTACTAAAAATGCATTTATAAAAATTGAAAAAAGTCCCATGTTAATCCACCTTTCTTAATAATGTTAAATAAATTATTTTTTGCAACCATGTGAACAAGATCCACAACCTGAACACTCACCAGTCTCAGGATCAATTTCATGAAAATGTGCAATTTTATTATTAACTTTATTTGTTTCATTGATTGCTTTTTGATTTAGTAAAGCCATTAAAATTCCAACGGTGATGAAAGCTCCAGGAGCTAAAACCATCATTATAGCAGGCTCAAAGGAACTACCAAATACATTGAAACCTAGTAATGAACCAGCTCCAAATAATTCTCTTATTGCTCCAAGAACAGCTAATGCTATGGTGAATCCAAGTCCCATTCCGATAGCATCATAGAGTGAAGGTAATACTTTGTTTTTTCCTGCGAAGGATTCAGCTCTTCCAAGAATTATACAGTTAACAACTATAAGTGGAATGAAAATCCCTAAAGATTTATATAGAGCTGGAACAAAACCTTGCAATAAAAATTGTATTAATGTAACAAAAGTAGCTATTATTGTAATATAAGCTGGTATACGAATCTTATCCGGTACCATTTTTCTTATTAAGGAAATAATAACATTGGAACCGATTAATACAACTGTAGATGCAAGGCCCATGCCTACACCATCCTGTACGCTACTGGTAACAGCTAGGGTAGGACACATAGCTAAAACTTGTACAAATATTGGATTTTCGGTTACTATACCGTTTCTTATTCTTTCAGAAAATGAGCTCATTATTTTTTATCTCCTTTCAGTGAAGAGTTATAAAAATCAATAGCATCGTTAACGCCAAGTGTTACTGCTTTCGATGTAATAGTGGCGCCTGTAATAGCTTGTATTTGATTTTCTTTTGTAGGTGCTATTTTTACAACTTCTAATTTCTCTTCTGTAGGTTTATTCTTATATTGATCTGAAAACTCAGGCTTTGGAGCATTAGCACCAAGACCAGGAGTTTCAGCCAGTGCCAAAATTTTAATGCCAGTAACTTCTCCGTCAGCTGATATTCCAACCATTGTTTCCACTGGTCCACCGTATCCGTTTGGTGCAACTTTTATAGCATATCCAACAATTTCAGTACCTTTAAGGGCTACATTAACTTCTGAAATCTTATTTGCGTCAAGTTTTGCATCTGAAATATCAAATTTATCGGCCGATGGTAATAGTTCTGTCATCGCAGCTTTCTTATCAGCAGCAACCCTTGCAGCAATAGGTTCTTTTGTTACTTCATAGGCACCACCTAGTAAAAATCCTGCAATTCCTGTAATTAAAAGTAAAATTAGACCTAGTTTTATATTATCTTTCAATTATTTCACCTCCCCAAAAATACGTGGAGCTGTATACTTATCAATAAATGGTACAAATAAGCTCATTATTAATATTGAGTAGGAAACCCCTTCAGCATAACCACCATATAAACGTATTGTTGCGGTTAAAACTCCACATCCAATTCCAAAAATAAGTTGTCCTTTTTTAGTCATTGGAGAAGTAGTATAATCAGTTGCCATAAAGAAAGCACCAATCATTAATCCTCCAGCAAATATTTCGTATAATGCATTTCCAGTCATTAATCCATCTCTGCCAAATATAAAGGTTAAAATAAATACGCTACCAATATAGGCTACTGGAATATGCCAGCTTATTATTCCTTTATATAATAGGTAAGCTGCACCAATTAATAATGCAATTACAGAGGTTTCACCTATACAACCACCTACATTACCAATGAAAAGGTTCATTATACTAGGTAGGTCTCCGCCACCTTCTTTAAGTATTCCAAGTGCCGTAGCAGATGAAACACCATCAACGGTAAAATTAGTCATATGTACCGGCCAAGAAGCAAGTAAAAATGCTCTTGCGGCAAGTGCTGGATTCATTATATTTTGTCCGATTCCACCAAAAAATTGTTTTACAATAATTATAGCGAAAAATCCACCAATTGCAGGAAGCCAAAGTGGAACAGCAGCTGGCATGTTAAAAGCAATTAATAAACCAGTTACAACAGCACTAAGGTCTCCAATTGTAATTTTTCTGTGAGTTAGCTTTTGCCATAATGCTTCTGCCGCAATACATGATAACACAGATACCAATGTAACTAAAAATGCTTTCATTCCAAAGAAATATATTCCGGCAATGGTAGCAGGTATTAATGCTATTATTACGTCTCTCATTATACCCTGCACTGAATCATTTGATTTTGTGTGTGGGGATGAAGATACTGTATACATATAAGTCACCTCTATCTATTTTTTTCTTCGATTAATGTTTACTGTTCGTTTACCTTCGCGGCAGGTTTGAGTTAAATGACGTTTTGCTGGACATACATAAGAACAACAAGCACATTCAATACAATCCATACCATGTAATTTCTCGAAATCTTCATAATTACTTCTTAAAACTAAAGAGTTTAATTTTGTAGGATTTAAATTCATAGGGCAAACACTTAAGCATTTTCCACATCTTATGCAACTAGATTCTTCTACCATTGTAGCTTCATGTTTTGTTAAACAAAGTATACCAGAAGTTCCTTTAATTACAGGAATATCTAAAGAACTTAAAGCCATTCCCATCATAGGTCCACCTGAAAGTACTTTAACAGGGTCTTCCTTAAATCCGCCAGCAGCTTCGACAACTTCGTTTATAGAAGTTCCAAATTTTACTCTTAAATTCAAAGGTTCATTAATTGCCTCTCCGGTTACAGTTAAGACTCTCTCCATAAGTGGTATACCGTTTACTACAGCGTTATAAATTTCAAATGCAGAATCAACATTTTGAACTATGCATCCAACATCTGCAGGAAGTTTCCCAGAAGGTAACTCTCTACCAGTAATTGCATAAATTAATTGTTTTTCTGCTCCTTGAGGGTATTTTGTAGTAAGTGGAGTAACTTGTACATTGGTTATGTTTGCTGCAGCTTTTTTCATAGCCTCAATTGCTTTAGGCTTATTATCTTCAATTCCAATATACCCTTTTACGCCAGGGAACATGTGAAGAATAATTTTTAAACCCTCAACTATTTCACTAGATTTTTCGAGAAGCATTCTGTAATCGCAGGTTAAATATGGTTCACACTCTGCGGCATTTATTATAATGCTGTCGATGGGTTTGTCTGCTGGCGGGTTGAGCTTAATATGTGTTGGAAAACCTGCTCCACCCATACCTACAATGCCTGCTTCTTTAATGATAGCTACAAGTTCATCTTTCGACAATTTCTCGTAATCTTTGTTTGGAACCATTGTAAGTACTTCTTCATAAATGTTATCATTTTCTACAATGATTGACATTACCAGGGTTCCATTACTATGTAGTCTAGGTGCTACGTCCAATACTGTTCCAGACACGCTCGAAAATATTGGTGCAGATACAAAAGCTTTGGATTCACCTATTTTTTGTCCAACCAAGACTCTATCACCTTTTTTTACTAAAGGGTCGCAAGGTGCTCCTATATGCTGTACCATAGGAAATACTAAATTACCTTTTGGGAGCAAATCTTGAATTGGTTTGTGCATACTAAATTCTTTTTTACCATTAGGGTGAATACCTTTTTTGAAAGTCAAAAGTCCCATAATAAACCTCCTTGTTGTTCTGTTTAGGGATAAGAAGTATCAATAGTTATCCCCTTTGCGTTTTTTTAGGGTACCTAGCAATAATTAATTGGTAGCTACCTTATGTAAATATTTGTTAGAATGATGAAAATAGAATAATTTTATACCTAATATAGTAAAAATTTGAAAAATATTATAAAATTATTACGTATGTGTACATAGAATGAACTATAATATATATATTACACCTTTTATGCGTATAAAAGAATAGCTTTCCTGAAAAAAATCGGTCCTAGAAAAAGTTGGAATATTCTAAAAATTCTATACCCTAAGTATGAAATGGATTTTTTTCAATATATTATAATGAAAAACATAAGCTTAATATGGTATACTTATAATGTGTAAAAACTATATTTACAGTAAAAAACAATTGAGAAGGTAAGGTGAATATGGAGAAGAATAGTTTGAATAATTTGGAGATTAAAAATGTGATTTTAGACATTAATGAGGATATTATAAGTTGTTTAAAAACAGAGATTTATAAAAGAAACAAATTTCAATATAATTTAAATGTCGTTTATATTCCAAACTATTTTTATAGGTTTATAGGAATAAAAAAGGACGAGAAAGATTATTATGAAAACCTATATAGTTTAGACAAAGAATTAGAGAGAATAGGACAAGGTTACATGCGATTTAGTTAAGGATTAGATAAAGACATTAACATAAGACTTCAAAATGTATTAAATGATATTTGGACAAAAATCTTCCTGACTGAAGTAATAGACGTATCTTTAATTATGAACTTAATAAGTGATAATGGACTTTTTCCTGATTTATCTAACAAAGTTTTGCTCAGACAAATTAAAAATAATTTTAAGGGACTAATAGAGTATTATATTAAGAGTAGCGAAATAAGCGATAATCATAATATAAAGATTATTATAAATTATAATATTCATTGGATAAATATTTATTTCAAAGAATTATTCGAAAAATTTGATTATAGAAATATTAATCCTAAAGTATTGTTCTATGGGGATGGTTCAATCGCAGAAGTTTTTTATTTGACATTATTATCGACATTGGGTTGTGATATCTTATATTTTAATCCGGAAAGTTCTGGAGCTTTTTATGAAATTGATAAATACAATGTGTTTTCTAAGGAAATTGTTTATAATTGTAAAATACCAATAAAACCTTTCCCTATTAGTGTGGAAGATAGAATTAAGACTACTGCATTTAATGCTAAAGAAGAGCTTAATAAAACACTGTTTGCAGATGATTCTGGGTTTTACAGGCCTTGGCAGTTCGCAAATTATAATGTACAGGCGGTAACCCTTAATACTACCTATGAAGAAATATATATATGGATTAAAGAAAAAGCATATGTAAGGGAAGGCTTTGAGGTTAAAAACTCAACTGTGGTTATACCTAACATGTTCTCTAAAATTTGTGGCACTCACACTAATATTAATACTTACTTTAAGGAAATTAATGAGGTAGTATCTCGAAAATTTACTAAACTCTTTTATGAAGAACTACCGATAATGGATGTAGTACATTTGGAATATGGAAAATTCAATAAAATTTACCCGAGTAATGTTTTTTCAGAGTTTGATACTTTAGAAATGATTAATTCATCTTGGTGGAAATACAAGGAGTTACGATCCGGACTTCAAAAAACTATGGCAGGCAAAATTAAAGATTTATGCTTAAATCCTGTAATAATAAACGTTGAAAAGGAAGATTTAAGAGATTTACAAGTGGACATTTTTTCAGTTCTTATAAATTTAGATTCTTCATTACTTGAATTATTGCAAGCATATGATTACCCAGAAGATGTTCCTAAAATTGTAGTCTATAATAATGAAGAAAATGGAAACTTATCTTTTGAGGATTGTATAATGCTCACTTTTATGAATTCTATGGGAGTAGATATAATTATCTATAACCCTTCAGGATATAACGACATTGAAAATTTTATTTATCCAGATCAATATGATATTCATAGACTTTGCAACGTCAGCTTTGGATTGCACTTTAAAAAATATGTGGAGAGGAAAAAAGGCTTTTTCGAGAGTTTGTTTCATAGTTAATATTTTTAGTAGTTAAAAAGAAAAATTATTTTATGTTATGGCATAGAAATCTGAAAAATAATATGAGAAAATAGATTAGAGGAGTGGGAAATATGGAAAATAATAATGGAGTACTTGTAATTAATGATGAGAATAGTGAAAATGAGAACATAGAGAAAAAGGCAATAAGCATAAGTAAGCAGCTTAAAACCTCACCACAAGTGATTCAAATTGCATCCAATATAAATATTAAAGATGCAAATGCTGTATTAGAATTTGGTAATGAACCTGCTCAGCAAATATCCAAATTTGCAGATCAAATATTAAATTCTATTAAATCCAGCAGTGTAGAAAATTCAGGAGTTATGATAAAAGAACTTACAAGTATAATGAAAAAATTTGATAAGCAAGATTTTGAAGAGGCCAAAACTGGATTTTTTGCAAAGCTTTTTAGTAAACCAAGTCAGGCTATAGAAAAAATGCTGGGTAAGTATAAAACCATTGGAGGAGAAATAGATAAAATCTATACTCAACTTAGTGGATATAAAGCAGAAATAAATAATTCTAACATGTCACTTGAAAACTTATACAATCAAAATTTTGAGTACTATGGGGAATTAGAAAAATACATTGCTGCAGGAAATATGGTGGTTGAAAAAAATGAAAGTGAAGATATTCCTAAACTTGAAACCCTGGCGGCGAATGGCGAACAAATAAATATTATAAATCTTGAAAATGCTAAGGCCACTGTTGAAATGTTGAAACAGAGAATTTATGATCTGGAAATGGCTAAGATGGTATCATTACAAACTGCACCTCAGATTAAAATGATTCAAAGAGGAAATTATAAGTTGATATCTAAAGTGCACTCTGCTTTTATAATAACCATACCTGTATTCAAAAATGGGATAATTCAAGCTATTGCTTTAAAAAAGCAAAAGTTAGTATCAGATTCTTTAACAGAGCTCGACAGGACTACTAATGAATTGTTAATGAAAAATGCTGAAAATATTAGAAGTCAAAGTGTAGACATAGCAAAACTCGCTGGAGGAACAAGTGTAAAAATTGAAACTCTAGAGAAAACATGGAACACTATTATGCAAGGTATAGAGGAAACAAAGTCTATTGAAGATGAGAATAAGAGATTAAGGGCAGATGGAATAGTTAAGTTACATGAAATGACAGAAAAACTAAAGCAGAAATCTTTAAGTTAAAGGTGATTATATGGATATGTTTGAATTACAAGCTGAAAAGAACTTACGCAAAGATGCTCCACTTGCTGAAAGATTAAAGCCAGAAAAATTAGAAGATTACGTAGGACAAGAGCATATTTTAGGAAAGGGAAAACTTTTATGGAGAGCTATAAAAGCAGATAAGATAACCTCCCTACTACTATATGGTCCACCAGGTACAGGTAAAACTAGCTTGGCTAAAGTTATTGCAAATACTACGAAATCTAATTTTGTTAGACTTAATGCAGTAACAGATGGGTTAAAAGAATTACGAGAAGTGGTGGCCCTTGCAAAAAATAATTTAGGAATGTACGATGTTCGCACTATTTTATTTATTGATGAAATTCATAGATTTAATAAAGCTCAACAGGATGCATTATTACCCTTTGTAGAGAAGGGTACAATAGTATTAATTGGAGCAACCACAGAAAACCCATATTTTGAAGTTAATAATGCATTAATATCTCGGTCAATGCTATTTAAACTGGAACCGTTAAATGAAAAACATATTGAAAAAATTCTAAAACGTGCACTAGAAGATAAAGAAGTAGGTTTTGGAAATACTGATATTTGCATGGAGAGTGATTCTATAAGTTATCTTGCAAATATGGCAAATGGGGATGCTAGGCGTGCCCTTAATGCCTTGGAATTGTCGGTACTCACTACGGATAGAGATATGCAGGGTAAAATAAACATAACTCTTGATGTAGTAGCCGAATGTCTCCAAAAAAAACACATTAATTATGATAAAAATAGAGATGAACATTATGATGTGATTTCTGCTTTTATTAAAAGTATGAGGGGGTCGGATCCTGATGCAACAGTGCATTACCTGGCTAGAATGATATATGCGGGTGAGGACCCTAAATTTATTGCGAGGAGAATTGTAATAGCTGCAGCTGAGGATGTGGGAAATGCAGATCCGATTGCACTACTCGTAGCAAATAATGCATCACAGGCGGTCCATTTTGTAGGAATGCCAGAAGCAAGAATTATTTTGTCACAAGCTGCAATTTATATAGCCAGCGCACCTAAAAGTAATGCATCTTATATGGCTATTAACAAGGCTCTTAAAGATGTAGAAGAGAAAAACATAGGGGGTATACCTGCACATTTAAGAGATAGCAGCTATAGTGGTGCGAAAAAATTGGGTCATGGAGTAGGATATTTATACCCACATGCATATGACGGGAATTATGTAAAACAACAATACTTGCCTGATGAACTAAATTCCACAACATATTATGAAGCTAGTGATAATGGATACGAAAAAAAGATTAAAGAGAGACTTAAGGAACATTTAAATAAGAAATAGTGAACTCAATATGAA
>NZ_JAENWL010000439.1 GCF_016650095.1 Clostridium sp.
GGTCCGGGGTTCGAGTCCCTGAAGGTCCACCATATGTGGGGACATAGCTCAGTTGGGAGAGCACCTGCCTTGCACGCAGGGGGTCGCAGGTTCGATTCCTGTTGTCTCCACCAAAAAACAGTCCATATTGGACTGTTTTTTTAGTTTAGAGAATTATTATTTTCTACGTGATGAACGCAACACTTAGTTAAGTTCATTCCAAAGTTTATTAAAAGCTTGATTCTCCACTTTGAAGAAAATATGAGAATAATATATATATCCATCTTTAAAAAGTCTTAGAGGTACCTCGCTGCCATCATTTAAAGTTATATATATAAACTTTTGATTTATTTCTCCTTTGTCATCAAATAAATAGGATAAGCTCTCCTGTGTGTTTGGAATTGTATTTTTTAGTTCATTTATTAAATTGTTTAATAGATTAAGCTTAGTTAGCTCTTTGTATTGTTTCTTGTTATCGTTCCAACTTTCTAAGTTTTCATATTTAGCTGTTTTCGTATTGTTCTCTATTTTTAATTTATTAAAAACATCAGCACCAGTTTTTACTGTAATTCCATTAATGCAATCATAAAACGGTGAATAAAAAGTTCCGTCAATTTTCTCATAAGTCATTATTCTAAAACTTTTATCATAACCCTTAACAGAGTAAACACCATTTTTGCCTATATTTGATGCAAATTCAACTGCATAATCATCTTGCTGGCTCCACTCGTCTATATTTTCTTTTGTGGTACCAAGTTTTTCGCCAAGTAAATTTTCTGCATTTTCAGAACTTATCTTAGTATCAGATTGGGTATATACTCTACCTTGATACACAATAAGCCCTATCATGTCCGCAGTAACATTTATATTCTTTTGTAATTCTATTTTGGGGACATCTATACCGCTTGTTGAATTTATAATATGTGCGGAAGTATCAGGTTTTTTTTCTACGAAATTATATCCTAATATTCCAATACACATGATTATTACAAGACTAGCCGATAGTGAAAAAATAGGATGTAGAATAAACTTATTACGTTTTTTTTGCAAAACATGTTCAGATAACCTATGTTCCATTTCTTTATCAGGTTCTAATCTATCAATTACACGTTTAATATCAATTTTCTTCATAACTATTCCCCTTCCAATTCTATTTTTAGGATATCCCTACCACGCTTTAAACGCATTTTTACAGCAGACTCCGTAATTTTAAGAATCTCAGAAATTTCCTTAACTGAATAATCTTCAAAATAATAGAGATGTATGATGCCCTTATATTTAATAGGGAGCTTTAAAATTTCTTCCATAATATGAATATCTGAAGTATTATCGTAGTAGGTTTCAATATTCTCCATTTTCACAACCCGTTTACGCCATGGACTTCTAAGCATATCTTTACATATGTTGATAGTTATTTTAATGAACCATGCTTTTTCATGTTCATTATTATTGAACTTAGGACAATTATAAATAAGTTTAATAAATGCTTCTTGCAGAGCTTCTTCTACATCTTCTTTATTTCCAAGATAGACCATACAGACTCTGAAAAGTATATTACCATATAAATTGTACTTTTCAGAAAAATTATCGCCGTATCGTTGAGATGGTTTTTCCATAAGAGAAAACCTCCTTTCATGTATAACACGAATTAGAATGGGAATCCGTCACATATTTTTTGACACTTAATTTTAAATTTTAAGATAAATCTGATTTATGGAATATATAAGAGTGAATAAAATATCTATAAATATATAATAGGTTTGAAATAAATAAATCATATACACATTTTATCATAAATCATTTTTATGTTTGAATATTTGATTTAAAACGCTAAATGATTCATACAAATAAATGAATAATATGCTTAAAGATAAACATATTATTATAAACCTTACCATGTGTGTCAACATAGCTAAAATAAAGGATTAAGAAGAAATACAGAGTAAACAAGGAATAATATTGATATATAACAATAATGATAAATATGCAACTCTATTCTTATGATAGAATACTCCTTGTCGTCACGAACGAGTGGCACAGTGAGTTAAATGTTAATTACTACTTAAATGATTTTCAAATGAAAATAAATTTTAAATAGTTATTGACAAAACAAGCAATACCTAGTAGAATAGTAGAAGTCGTCACATGATGACTTAGCAAATTGGTCTTTGAAA
>NZ_JAENWL010000010.1 GCF_016650095.1 Clostridium sp.
TGGAGGCACTTATTGGGATACTGAAGCTTACTGCATTCCCTTCTATCTAAGTACAGCACGAGAAGAAGTATCTAGAAATCTTTTATTATATAGATACAAACAGTTAGATAAAGCCATAGAAAACGCTGAGAAATTAGGTTTTACAAATGGAGCAGCCTTATATCCAATGGTAACAATGAATGGAGAGGAATGTCATAATGAGTGGGAAATAACCTTTGAGGAAATCCATAGAAACGGTGCTATATCTTATGCTACATATAATTATGTAAATTATACTGGCGACAAGTCTTGCTTTGGCGAATTTAGTTTTGAGGTGCTAGTAGCAATATCAAGATTTTGGGCTCAAAGAGCCACTTTCTCAAAAGATAAAAATAAATATGTGATTTTAGGTGTTACTGGACCAAACGAATATGAAAATAATGTAAATAATAACTGGTACACTAATAGAATTGCCTGCTGGACTCTGCAATATACACTTGAGGTTATGAATTATCTAAGTCAAAATGAACCTAAAAGATTAAACGAGCTAAAGAAAAAAGTCAATTTTAAAGATGATGAAATAACTACTTGGAATAATATTACACAAAATATGTACTACCCTTATGATCAGGAACTTGAAATTTTTCTTCAACAAGATGGGTATATGGATAAAGAACAAATTTTAGTTAAAGAACTAGATAAAAAGCATCTACCAATTAATCAAAACTGGTCATGGGATAGAATACTTCGCTCATGCTTTATAAAACAAGCGGATGTACTTCAAGGTATTTATCTATTTGAACAGGAATATGACATTGAAACAATTAAAAGAAATTTTGATTTTTATGAACCTAGAACAGTACATGAGTCTTCCTTGTCCCCTTGCATTCATACTATTTTAGCTGCAAAGATTGGTAGTCATGATAAAGCTTATGAAATGTATTTAAGGACCTCTAGACTTGACCTTGATAATTATAACAATGATACAAAGGATGGCTGTCACACCACTAGTATGGCAGGAACTTGGATGGCAGTAGTTCATGGATTTGGTGGCCTCCGTGTTAATGATAATAAATTAGTTTTAAATACAACCATCCCGGAGCACTGGCGCTCATGTTCCTTTAAAATAATGTTTAGGGGTGCCCTACTAAACATTAAATTTACTGCAAACATCCTTCAAATTCAAAATGAGAATAATATCGCAGTGAACTTATCAGTGCATAAAAAAGATTATATATTAAGTGAAAATAGTTTATTAGAAATTAGAATAGTATAAAATTCGATATATTTTAATTAACCAAAAGCCTAAGCCTATATTTTATATGCTTAGGCTTTTGTTGTTTCTGTTTACTCATACCGATTAATTTGATAAAATAAAATAGGTATACATTATAATCAAGCTAAAAAAACAAAAGAATGTTTTATAAATGGAGGTATTTATGACTTTTAATAATAGCAAAATTAAATCAATATCAGATAGAATTATGAATAGAGCAGTTAAAAGTGGCTTTAATAAGGATCAACTAGAAGATTTTTATGTAGAATCACTATTAAAGCAAACAACTTCTCCTAGAATCAAAGATTTTATTGAATTATCTTATTATAAGGGTATATTTAAAGGCTTTCAGTATTCTGATACCTTAATTAATTTAAATATTGAGCAAAAGAGCACTAATATTTATACTGCTGAACTCGAAAAACAAAATATCAATCTAACTAGAAGATTACAAGCTCTTAATGATATAGTTTTTGAAATCAAAGAACCTACCAAAAATACAGGTAAGTTAATTCAAGATGGGAAAAATTTTCTTTCGTTTAGAAATAAATTTATGAAAAACATAAATAATGCATTAAAAATGGCATGGGATAACAAGAGTTTTCTAGATAAAAATAGTTAATTTGTATAATGCATAATATAAATATTTTAAACTAAATTGCTTTTAAATTAATATTTAGGAAATACTTACAACTCTTTATCATATAATAGAGTAATATAATTATAAAGAAGATGATAATATTAAAGATGACAATATTAAAGCTGACAAAAATTATTTTATTCAATTAAATAGTAAAGTAGAAAAAATGCTTAGAACATCTGAATTTTTAGGTTCTGGTCATAATGGAATAGTTTATTTACTTCCTAACAAAAGAATAATTAAGATTTTCAAAGATAAAAAAATTTGTGAAATCGAATTTAGTATTTTCAATAAAACTAGAAAAAGCAAATATTTCCCCAAAGTTTACGAACATGGAAATTACTACATTGTACGAGATTACGCAAGTGGACAACAGTTAGATAAGTATATAAAGAAGCATGGCATAAATAAGGAAATATCACATAATATTTTGCAACTTATTTTAGAATTCAAGAGGCTTAATTTTCGCAAACTAGATATTAGATGTAAGGACTTGTACTTAAAGGAAGATTTTTCGATTACTGTAATTGATCCTAAAAATAATTATTCTAAAAAGGTGATTTACCCCAGACATCTAATGAAAGGGCTAAACCATCTAGGCGTATTAGATGAATTTTTAGCAGTAGTTTATGATGAAAATCCTGAAATCTATGAATTGTGGAATTTTAGATTTAAACAGTACTTAGAAAAAAATATTAAATAATGAATTTTTTATGCATCAAAATAGTATAAGAGGCTGTAATTCACTAGAATTGCAGCCTCCTATATTGTTTTTTTGTTATAACACATTTAATTCTCTTAACTCATTTAGAAATTGTTGAAAATCTAGGACCCTCGAAGAATCCAATATGATTTTTGCACTTCTGTTTGTTTTTTTATCATCCGTCACAAGGATATAGTCTTTATTCTTTTCGCAAATATCAATTATACCATAGTCATTTATAGAAATTTTATCTCCATTAACAATATATATATTGTTATTCTTTTGATATTTAATAAAATCACTCTGTAGGCGCTCTTGCGTAAAACTAGAATCTTTATCAGTAATAATATGCGCTAATAATTTCAAAAATTTATTTGATAGTATAAAGTCTTTTTTGAATTGTACATACTCTTTTACAGACAGTTCCCCAGCAATATCCTCAGAGATTTTAAAATCAATCCATTCTATATTTTCAATAGTATCAAGCAAGGTAGGATATTTATTCCACACTTTTATAACTATATTAGTATCCAATAAATATTCTTTACAAATCATTGTTCTATCTCCTTTTAGAATTAAATCAATATTAGATTTTTAATAAAAAGATATTTGTATTGTTATTCTCACTTTAAAATTTCTACTGAGCTTCAAATAAATTCATACTAAAGTATCTTTCAGCTCTATCAGGTAGAATAGTCACTATATTTTTATCCATCCCATATTTTTGTGCCATCTTTTCTGCTGCCCATACATTGGCTCCAGCAGAGATTCCAACTAAAGCTCCTGCTACCCTTGCTATTTCCTTAGATGTCTCAATAGCTTCATCATCAGTAACCATTATTATATCATTAATCAATGAAACATCTAATACTTGTGGAATAAATCCATCTCCTATTCCTTGTATTTTATGAAACCCTGGAGAATGACCTAATAAAGCTGAAGAATTTCTTGGTTCTACCGCCACAATAATACATTTTGGATTTTTTTCTTTTAAAAATTTTCCTACTCCTTGAAGGGTTCCTCCACTACCTACACCCGATACGAAAATATCAACATTACTGTCTAATTCATTCCATATTTCAAGCGCAGTTGTATTATAATGAATTAATGGATTATTAATGTTAGTAAATTGATTAGGAACGAAAATATTGGGATTGTTTTTTAATTGCCTTTTAACCTCATCTAAAGCACCTTGAACATTTAATTCCAGGGGGGTTAATATAAGTTCCCCACCGAGTAGCCTTATTGTTTTCTTTCTTTCATCACTCATATTCTCAGGCATTACTATAACAACTTTATAACCCTTTTGAATTCCGACTAAAGTTAGACCTATCCCAGTATTTCCTGAAGTTGCTTCCATTATTGTCATCCCAGGCTTTAATATTCCTTCTTTTTCTGCTTGCTCGATCATAAATTTTGCGATTCTGTCTTTTATGCTTCCACCTGGATTAAGAAATTCAGCTTTAGCAAATATATTTGAACCATATAGTTTTTTTAAACTTATAAGTGGCGTATTTCCAATCAAATTTATAATATTTTTATTATACACTTCAATCACCTACTATTAGTTTTATTAATATTATATTCACTAGTAAATAAATGGTTAACTAATATTATATTATTAAACTTCTTCCTAATTTCACCTTGATAAATGCAAATAATGGCATTATAATTTAGGTAGTAATAATTGTTATTATTATTATTAAAAAGAACTTCAAGGAGGGCAAAATGGTTGATGTAAACTATAAAATTACAGATAAAACTCATTGGCAAGGACGAATTGATAGTGAAAGTAATTTTGATTCCTTTAGATGGCATCAATGGGTGAATTTTATTGATTTAAGAGAAGAAAATTTAATTCCATTCAAAGGGCCTCTAGGATTTGCCTTTATAGGATTTTGTTGTGATGCAGGGGTTAAGCGTAATAAAGGCAGGACTGGCGCTGCTAAAGGGCCTGAAAGTATTCGAAAAGAACTATCTAATCTTCCTTGTCGCTTTACGGAGGAAGTAAAACTTTTTGATGCAGGCAACGTTTTTTGCGAGAATATATCTTTAGAAGAAAGTCAAAATTTACTTTCCAAAGCAATAGAGCAAATTCTAAGCCTAAATCTTTTTCCAATTGTTTTAGGTGGAGGCCATGAAATAGCTTTTGGACATTATAATGGTATATTAAATTATTTAAAGCAAAGTACAACGAGTCCTAATATAGGTATAATAAATTTTGATGCTCATTTTGACCTTAGACCTTATCCGAGTGGCGGTAGCTCAGGAACTATGTTTAGGCAAATAGCAGATATTTGCAGGTCAGAAAATTTAAAATATTCTTACCTATGTATTGGAGTCCAAAAACATAGTAATACTATTGATTTATTTAAAACCGCAGATAAACTTGGGGCTGAGTACATATTAGCAAAAGATATTGTAAATAGTGATAACTTAAATATGTTTGAAAGATTAGATAACTTCATAAAATTTCAAGATGAAATTTACATAACCATATGTTCCGATGTATTTTCATCAGCATTTGCACCTGGTGTAAGTTCATCTCAACCCTTAGGATTAGATCCAGAAAGCGTATTAAAGTTCCTTAGCTATATTTTAAAGTCTAATAAGGTAATCAGTTTTGACATAGCAGAAGTTTCACCAAGGTTTGATCAAGATGAGGTTACTGCAAATTTGGCCTCAGTATTGATTTTCTCAATAGTTAACTCTTTATGTGAAATTCATGGTTTAGACTTATAAACACTAACAAAAATATTAGCAAATCAAAATACAACGGAAGGGGTAGCTGCTATGCAGCTAATAAATAAAACTATGGAAGTACACGTATTTTTAAAAGGTAATAAAGAAGCTGTTATTTATAAAGGTGACAGAATTGATGTTTTAGATTTTGAAATGAACAAAGTTAAGTATAAACAAATTAGATATTTTAGAAAAGGTTTGAGTAAAAGTGAACTAGTCGAAGAAGAAAGTATAAAAAAAATAGTTAAAAAAGAGTAATAATAAATACCTATATCCGCAATATGGATATAGGTATTTATTATTACCTACTATTTTCTTTTTTTGTTTTTAGCTTTATTTTTGTTTTCCTGTCTACTGCTTTGTTTTGGCTTATTTACGGTAGTTATAGGTTTACTTTTCCTTTTGAAGTTTGTATCTGTATGCTTATCTTTAGTGGTACTTTTTACATTTCTTCTATCATCTTTGCCCTTTTGTTGTTTTGGTTTTATGTTTGGGTTATTTGAATTTTCCTTATTTTTGTTCCCCCTTGGTTTTATTAAACACTTTGGTCCAAAGCCTATGAGATCTTCTCTATTTGCTTCTGTTAAAGCAGAGTACACTAAATCGTATTTCATAGGATCTTTATATTGAAGAAGTGCCCTTTGCATTGCTTTTTCATGCTTTGTTTTAGGTATATGAACTTCTTCAAGAGTATTTGGATCAAGACCTGTATAAAACATGGTTGTTGATGGTGTTCCTGGGGTTGGATAAAAATCTTGAACCTGTTCAGGTTGATAATTAGTATCCCTAAGGTATTCTGCTAGCTCTACTGCTGAACTTATGCTGCATCCCGGGTGACTAGACATTAAATAAGGAATAAGATATTGTTTCTTTTCTATTTTCTCAGTAGCCTTGTAAAACTTTTCTCTGAATTTATCATAAGTTTTACCTGCTGGTTTACCCATGTATTTTAAAACTTTATGAGAAACATGCTCCGGTGCAACCTTTAGTTGCCCACTTACATGATGCTTAATAAGTTCATTAAAAAAGGTTTCGTTTTTGTCTGCCATAATATAATCATAACGCAGCCCCGAACGTACAAAAACTTTTTTAATACTTGGTAATTCGCGAAGCTTCCTAAGCACGTTTAAATACTCCATATGATCAACATTTAAATTCTTACATGGTGCTGGATGCAAACATTGCTTATCTTTACAAGCACCTACTTTTAATTGTTTATCACATGCAGGTCGTCTAAAATTAGCAGTAGGCCCACCTACATCATGAATATATCCTTTAAAACCCTTTAATTTTGTAATTTCTATTGCTTCCTCTATTAATGAATTTTCACTTCTACTTTGCACAATTCTACCTTGATGAAAGGTTATGGCGCAGAAAGCACAACTACCAAAACACCCTCTTGAACTAACTAGACTGAACTGAACTTCCTCTATAGCTGGCACGCCACCCAGTTTTTCATAACTAGGGTGATAACTCCTTTGATAAGGCAAACCATAAACAACATCTAATTCTTCTCTAGTAAGTGGCATTTCTGGTTTATTTTGCACAAGATACTTATTAGTATGCTTTTGCACTATAACTCCACCACGAATAGGATCTTGTTCATCATATTGTATTTTAAAAGCCTCTGCGTATTTCTTCATATCATTGCAGACTTCCTTATAGGATGCTATTTCAACATGGTCACCTATATTTTCTATGTCCTCAGTTATATAACAAGTTCCAAGCTCCTTTGTAATGTCTTTTATATCTATACCTTCATTTAATTTATTTGCAACGTTAACAACTTGTTTTTCCCCCATACCAAATATTAGAAGATCTGCCCCACTATCGATTAGCATTGACTTTCTTACCTTATCACTCCAATAATCATAATGCGCAAACCGTCTTAAACTTGCTTCTATTCCTCCAATAATAATAGGAATACCTTTATATGCTTCTCTTAATTTATTACAGTAAACTATTGTTGCTCTGTCCGGTCTTAAGCCCATCTTTGAACCAGGAGAGTACAGATCTTTTTCTCTCATTTTCTTGCTTACAGTATAATGATTAACCATAGAATCCATATTACCAGAATTAACTAAGAATCCTAGTCTAGGTTTGCCGAGTTTCTTAAAGTCTTCTGTATCCTTCCAATCAGGTTGAGCGATTATTCCTACTTTATAGCCTTCACTTTCTAGAACCCTTGAAATAATTGCCGTTCCAAAACTATGATGATCTACATAGGCATCACCAGTAACTATAATAAAATCTAATTCGGTCCAACCTCTATCTATAATATCACTCTTACTAATAGGTAAATATTTGTTATCCTTCATTATTTCCACCTTCTTTTGCTTTAATCATAAATTCCAATATCTAATTTAGAATACAATTATAGCATTCTTTATGATTTAATTCTTTGAAAATAATAAATTCAACAAATTTCAAGGATATCTCCTTCTTTAATCTTATTAAAAGCACCTTCTTTTGATTCTATGACAATTTTAGCTCCCCTTACCTTAGTAATAACTTTTCCTGGTTTTAAATTTTCTGTTTTTTTAATAACCTTCATTTGTTCATTAAGAAACAAAACATCAATATTAAACTTCATAGAAAATGTATGGATACTATTACAGGGCTTTAGCAGAATAGCATCATGATGAGGTTTCTTTCTAAACATATAGCCCAATAGCCTTTTAGTATACGAATCAGCTATGAATACATCAATAATAGCTTCGTCCCTATATCTTAATACTTTAATCATATTATCACCTCTAGAACATTTTTAAAACTCTAATAAAAGTTGGACCTAAAATTATAATAAATATTGAAGGGAAAATAAAAAATATAAGTGGAAATAACATTTTAATAGGTGCTTTCATAGCTGCCTCTCTCGCAACTTGCTTTCTATGCTCTCTGAGCCCTTCAGACTCAAGTCTTAACACGTGCGAAAGACCAACTCCTAAATCATCAGCTTGAATTAAAGATGTAAGAAGCAATGATAGTTCCTTTACTTCACACCTTTGGTTCATATTTTTAAGTGCTACTTTTCTTTGTATTCCCATACGTATTTCTTTTAGGGTTTTTGCAAATTCATCACATAACTCTCCACTTATATTTGCAATAACCCTGGCCATGGCACCATCAAAAGATAATCCAGCTTCAACGCTTACTGTAATTAAATCCAGCGTATAAGGTAATTCCCTTACAATCGTTTTTTTCCTTATACTTATTTTTTTTGAAAGGTAGAAATTAAAAACTGTGCTTATAAGTAGCATAATTAGTAATGCAATAAGTAATGCCTTAAAAAAATTAGCTTCAACTTTATAACTTAGAAACCCAGATAGGATTGAAAAAATTAGCATTATCATAATTCTAATATATAACCAATTCTCAGGGGTATTATTTTTTAATAATCCTGCCTTTTCTAACTTTTTCTTAAGCAATGTTATTTTTTTATTTGGAGTTGCTTTAATGATAAATTGTATTATCATTTTATAAAAAGGCATAAGTGCCCTTTGTGAAAAAGATCTTTTTGCGATTTCTGATCTATCATCAATATCAGTATCAATATTTTTAACTTGTTTTATTCTAGATCCAATTGTCAACTTACTTTTATTTAGTATAAGCATAGTTCCATAAAAAAACATAAATATAATTATAAAACAGATAAATACTATAATATATAGCATATGTTATCACCTCAACCATTTTTTTGTATTTTACTACATATCAATTCTAATAATTTTCTTAATAATAAAGAAACCTATTATTTGACTTAAAACTGCAGTGACTACCATTGCTAACCCAATTGAGGTAGTAAACAAAAGCATAATATACTCTTTATTAGTGAAATAAATGGTAATACCTATGAAAACAGGAATAAGCATTACAACAATTGCTGATAGTCTACCTTGAGCAGTTAGTGTTTTAAGTTCATTCTGAATCTTTTGCCTCTCTCTTATAGTACTCGAGATATTATCCAATATCTCTGATAAGTTTCCTCCTATATCCTTCTGAATTAAAATAGCATTTACTATTAGCCTAAGATCTTCCGATTCCATTCTATTTAGCATATTATTTAATGCTATATCTTCTGAAATACCTAAACTCATTTCCTTCAGTAGTTTCTTAAATTCTTTAGCAAAAGGATTCTTTGTCTCTTCAGATACTGCTGCAATGGCTTGTAAAAAAGAATAACCTGCTTTAAGTGAGTTTGAGATAATCATTGTGCCTTCATTTAATTGTTCATTAAAAATCTTAACTCTTTCTTTTTTTCTATGGGATATAAGGATGTTGGGTAGGTTCCAAATTAGAATAAATAAGAAAAGCACAATAACAAAATCTTTTGAAAATGCATATGCTAAAAGAGCGAAAATTGTTGATGTAAGCATTTTTATTATTAATAGTTCTTCTACTGTAATAGGTATATCGCTTTTTATTAGTTCTAATTCTAATTTTTTATCATGTTTCTCATTTAATTTAATATTGGGAATTAGATTTGATAATATTCTCAAAGGGGTTATTTTAATCTTCTTCACACTTTCAATTTTTTCTTTTAATTCATAATTTTCCTCAAAGTATTTTAGTTTATCAATGGGCTTTTCCTTATAAAATATAGTTAGTAGCAAAGCACATATCAATGACCAAACTAAGAAAAAAATAAGAAACATTATAATATATATCATTTTCATCACATCCACTTTATATTTTTAGTGAAGAAGTAGACTTCATTAGATAAAGATGCCCCCTGGTATATTAATACCTCTTTCTTTGAATTTTTCCAAAAATTTAGGCATTACACCTGTAAATATATATTCTCCTTTTACTTTCCCCTTATTATCTAATCCCTTTTGTTCAAATCTAAATATATCCTGTAGGGTTATAACGTCTCCTTCCATACCTTGAACTTCTGTTATATGGGTTATTCTTCTACTACCGTCCATAAGTCTTGACTGTTGGATAATTAAGTCAATAGCTGATGCTGTTTGATCTCTAATTGCTTTAATAGGCAGATTCATTCCTGACATAAGTACCATAGTTTCCAGTCTTGATAACATGTCTCTTGGGGAGTTTGCATGCCCAGTTGTTAATGAGCCATCATGACCAGTATTCATGGCTTGAAGCATATCTAAGGTTTCCCCTGAACGTACTTCCCCTATTATTATTCTGTCGGGTCTCATTCTTAGACTATTTTTAACTAAGTCTCTTATATTAACTTCCCCTTTACCTTCAATGTTAGAAGGCCTTGTCTCAAGTCTCACAACATGTATTTGTGAAAGTTGTAGTTCTGCCGCATCTTCAATAGTAACAATACGTTCTGATTCAGGAATAAACGACGAAAGTACATTTAAAGTGGTGGTTTTTCCACTGCCAGTCCCACCTGATACGACAATATTTAAACGAGCTTCAACGCAATATTTAAGGAGTTCTGCCATCTTTGAGCTAAGAGTTCCGAAATTTATTAAATCTTCTACTTTAAAAGGGTCTTCAGCAAACTTTCTTATGGTAATTGAAGGTCCGTCAATAGCTAGTGGTGGTATTATAGCATTTACTCTAGAACCATTGGGTAGTCTCGCATCAACCATAGGAGAGCTTTCATCTATTCTTCTTCCAATAGGAGCTACGATTTTTTTAATAACATGCATAACATGATTATCATTTTTAAATTTAGCATCAGTAAGCACTAGTTTTCCGTCCCGCTCAACATAAACGTGATTTGGCCCATTAACCATAATCTCAGTTACACTTTTATCCGAAAGTAAGGCCGTAATAGGGCCAAAGCCAATAATTTCATCCAATAGTTCTTCTTTTATTTTTTTCTTTTGATTTGTTGTCATGTTCAGAGATTCTTGTTCTATATGTTTCATAACAATAAAATTTATTTCTTCTCTTAATTCCTGATTTTGATCCGATATATCATTAAAATCTATATCTAGTTCTTCTATCACTCTATTTTGTATTTTTGTTTTCAACTCAAAATAAGGATCTGCTTCTTTTTCGTCAAGCTTATTACATTTTTTATCTACATTTATCTCTTCTAATCTCTTTATAAGGGACATACCATCACCTCTACATTGCTAAGTCTTTACACATTATAGCAATAGCTTTTCCTATTTTGAGCTTATCATATTTTGGACTATCACAGAAGGGTTGTCCTTTATTAACTGAAATACTAACTGTATTTTGCTCTTCTGGTATCATAGCATAAATACCATCTTTAAATGCTCCGTCTGCGTCAAGCTTGCTTATTCCATATTTAGTAGTAAAATTATTAATAATTAATTTTACTTTATTATTATCATATCCAAGGGATTGCATAACTCCTAGACCTAATTTAGTATTTTTTAGAGCAACGATTTCCATGGTTGCAACAAATAGTACTATTTCTGAAAGATCTAAAATGTAAAGCGTGGTATCATTAAAGTTAATGCCTGTATCAATTATAATCACATCATACTGTTTGATCAAAATTTTCATGATTTTTTCGATACTATCTTTCCCAATATACTCTGCTGCTTCGGGCTTTGTTGGAGCAAAAAGGATATGAAGATTTTCATTAAATTCATGTAAATAAGGTTTTATGTTTTCATAGGATTCTAATTGTCCATCCTCTATAACATCAAGAATGGTCTTTTGTTCATATTGATTCACGAGCATTGATATATCTCCAAATTGTAAATCTAAATCAATTAGGAGAGTTTTTTTATTGTGCACTTTACTTAGTGTCACCGCACTATTTAGTGCTAAAACAGATTTCCCTACTCCCCCTTTAGAACTAAAAAAAGTTATGATTTTTGCATTACTCTGCTTCGCATTAGTCTTCCCTTCACCAAAGTAAGATCCATTCATAACCTTATCTTTATATTTTTCATAGGTAGTTGTTATAGTGTTAACAAGAACCTCATAGTTAAAAGGCTTAATAATGTATTCTTTTGCTCCATGGAACATAGCTTTTTTAAGATATTCACTTTCAGCTTGAACGGACATAATAATTACTGTAACAGCGGGAAATAGATTTGTGATCTTCTCTGTAGCTTCAAGACCATTAAGTACAGGCATATTAATATCCATTAATACAATATCTGGCTTTACCTTCGGAATTAGTTTCAAAACTTCTTCCCCATTGCTCGCTTCACCAACAATTTCAAAAAATTCATTTTCTAGATTCAAAATTTTCTTTATTACATTTCTGGTTTCTTCTATATCATCTGCAATTAGTATTTTAATTTTGCTCATAATTTCACCCCTATTTCTCTAGTACCGGGATTTTAATGCTTGTTCCAGTTTTAATTAGATTTTCTGTTTCAATTCCATTAGCTTGCTTTATTAAGTCATATTTTTTTGGATCTCCATAAAAAGCTGTACTTATTTTTCTTAGAGTGTCGCCTTGTAATATAATATAATAAACATATTTGTCATACTTAGAATCACTTGAATTTACTTTATCTACTTCAACTGGTTTAGTATTCGGTTCTGACAATAAATTTTTAATTCCTTTAGAATTATCTAGAACAAGATCTTGCCAATTAGCACCTTCTGTTTCTTGAATAGAATCTGCTTTTAAAGGTCGTAAAATTAATTTTAACTTACCAGTATCTTCTGCTAGCGTAAGTTTTTCTATATCTAAAGCTGGCACAGACAATGTCACTAAGTAATTGGTAGGTACAACTACTCTTTCTGCATCACCTCTATTAAGCGATTTATCTATTGCAATAACTTTAATATTTTGAAGTA
This sequence comes from Clostridium sp., assembly GCF_016650095.1. Classification (GTDB taxonomy): domain Bacteria; phylum Bacillota; class Clostridia; order Clostridiales; family Clostridiaceae; genus Clostridium_AD. The sequence goes on from NZ_JAENWL010000010.1 coordinate 13,060, forward strand.
GGATTCTAGACAATTCCTCTCTAATAATTTTTTGACCATCTTTCTTCTCTTCTAAATACACAATTATGTCAACAAAATCTCCTTGTTTAATAAGGTCTGACACTCCTGTACTTCCATTAACATTTATGGAAATTCCTCTATTATTACCTTCTATTTTATAACTCAATTCATTATCAAGTTCATTTATCAACTTATCTTTATGGAACCCTTCATCTTTTAAAATAATGTCTTTAGTGTATTTACCTATAATACTAGAAGACTCCACAATATAATCTTTAAATATCTCGTTGTCAGGAACTGGAATTTCTTTAACCATTTTTTTTACTATTATCGTTCTTGGTGGTATTGTTTCAGCAGCAACTAAAACAGTTCTTTCTTTAACCGCTATATCTGGTGTTTTTAGAGATTGCAAATATACAAAAATAAAGATGCTACTTACCACTGCCAATATGAATGATACTAAAATTAGTCTTTTCCCTGTATTTTTCATAGAAACACCGCCCATACTTCTAATATTTAGTCCTATTTTACGAGTTTTGCTCCATATGCTCCAGTATCACTTAAAGTCATATCAATCTCGCCATTTGTTACATATTTAATAAAACGTCCTTGAATTTCCATATTCCCTTTCTCTTTCCCGGTGTCTTTAATTACGTTTTCCACATAAAATTCTCCAAAACCTACTACTTCTATTTCATCGCTTCCATTAACGTTTATTAGTGATTGTACTATTGGCATTGTCCATAATCTAATAGAACCTCTCTGGAAATTATCAAAACTGCTAACTTCTGAACTAATGTATTCTATAATTTCTTTAGTAGGACCAACCATGACACCGGTTTTCGTATATATCATATCCCCTACAGTTATAGTGCCACTAAAACCATAAATTGCATTTGACTTGAATTCACTTGCGCCGTCATGATCTTTCAATGCAACTGCACCATAATTTCCACAATAGCCATCTCCAGCACCAACTTTAAGTGTCACCACATCACCATAAGAAAAGTCATATTTTTCAACTGCAAAGGGTCTAATACCACCTGTTACAGATTTTATAGGGGCTATAATTGCTTTTGTACTTGCATTTACATTACTACTATCTATTCCAATTATAGGTGCAAAAAAGTGATTTACAGTTTTTATACCAACCATCTGAATACTTTTTTTATCATCACTTATGGTAATCGTAACTTTGCTTGGATCAACATTATTCTTTTGGAGATATTCTATAGCAACATTTTCTGCTTTAGTGGCATCTGAAGGTAATTCTAGAATGGCCGCTAGGACTGCTGAATCAATAGCATTAGATAATTTTACTTTTTCAACATAAATTAGACCAATATCTACTACATAAGCTGTAAAACCCAAAATCACCGTAAAAGCTAAACATAATATAATAGCGACATTTCCTTTATTATTTAATTTTCGCATTAAATCATCTCCTGTGGAGCCGAGTATTAACGACTTTTAAAATGTCGCTAAACTCACCACTCATTCTATCCTCATGGATGTTTGCGCTTTTAATACAACCACATTGTTAAGGATATTACTTATTATAGGAATAATTACCTGGTAATTATATATAATCTCTACTGTAAGGGTATCACCTGATTGTCTACTTCCTTCTACTGGCGTTATGTTTACTACTAAATTTGCAGTATCTAAATTTGGGGAACTGTTGTTAATCAATTCTTCAATCTCTATATTAGAACCAGCTACTATCCCAAGTCTAGCACCTTCTCTAGCTGAATTATTGATGGTCAGATATGAATTTAACATTAAACCAAATTCTAAAATACCCATTAATAGTAACAATATTATAGGTAGTAAAATGGCAAACTCCACGAGGGATTGTCCTTTTTCATTTCTTAAACTTTTCATACTAATCACCTCTGTTATGTTAGAGATTTGAGAGTTGAAATGTGGAATTGTGTGTTTTAGTTTGGGACAATAGTAAAAATCAATCTAACTCTCAATTCTCCACTGAAAATGATACTTCACTTATTTATTATGGCGTTGACGTTGGTGTTAGGGCAGCAACGATTGCGTTGAACTTCGCTAGAACTTCTGTTCCGACTGAGGTTAGTGCAACTATTGCAACTATTGAAATAAGTCCTGCTAATAATGCATATTCAACCATACCCTGCCCTTCTTCATTTTTAACCTTTGATGATACATAATTAATTAAGTTCATTAACATAATAATTCCTCCTCTAATTTGGTATATTGGATTTGTTTCAACTTTCTTTCTTTTATTGATTTTATTATATTACTAAATAGAGACACATATAAGATACTAAAAGTCACATTCTATAGGTGTAAAAGTCAATAAAAAATAGGGACCTTTGTCCCTATTTTTTATAGAGAAAAGTCCCACGTTAAATTTGAAAATAAAATCTCTACAATTAGTCTTGAAACTTAGCTTCATAATACTGCTGAATGTGCTGATCTAGTGCATAGATAGTGGCCTGAACACGATCATGTGCTTTTATCTTCTTAAACAAGTTTGTTGCGTAGTTCTTCACTGTTTTTTCTGATAAAAACAGACGTTCACCTATATCTTTGTTACTTAACCCTTTGGAAATATATAATAAAACTTCAAGTTCCCTTTTTGTAAGGAAATCTAAAATACACTCTTCTTTTTTATCTTTACTTTTAAAGCCGGAGAATAGAACAGAAACGAGTGATTTATCAATATATTTATTTCCTAAATATACTGTTCTAATGGCCTCTACAATTTCTGTTCCTGCAGAATCTTTAAGTACATATCCATCTGCGCCCTTATCAATAGCATTTAGAATAAAAGTCCTGTCATTTTCAACTGTAAGCATTATTACTTTTATAGTCTTTGATCCTTCCTTTGCCCTTTGTAGCACTTCAAGACCATCCATTAAAGGCATTTTCATATCTAATAATATGACATCAGGTTCACATATATTTAACATAGTAAGAACTTTCTCACCATTTTCAGCTTCACCAACGATAATTATGTCTTCCTCGAAACTAATTATTCTCTTTAATCCTTGTCTAATAAGATCATGGTCATCTGCTATTAATACTTTAATTCCCTCTTTTTTCATCACTTATCACCTCCCGATTAACTGGAAGCACAACATTATAAACCGTACCTGCCCCCTTTGAAGATTCTATATGAATTTGACCTTGTAATTGGTTTACTCGATCAAATATGCCAATAAGTCCATAAGAAGTTCCTTTGGTTTTTACTCTTTTTAAGGTTTCTTCCACATCAAAGCCAATACCATCATCTGATATAAGAAGTCTTAAATATTTTGTACCAAAATCTAATTTAACCTCTACATGTTTTGCCTTTGAGTGTTTTTTTATATTATTGAACAGTTCTTGAACAATACGAAATACCGCTACTTGAATAATAGATTCGACCTCTGTCTGTAGCGGTTTCAATTTTAACTTGATATCTATATTAAAATCATCTGAAATGGATTTTACAGCTTGCTCAATGGTTTTGTTTAACCCTAAATCATCCAGTGTCATAGGTCTTAAATCAAAAATAATACTCCTAACTTCTTTTAACGCCACTTTTACACTTTCTTTTAAATCAGATAATTCTTTTAATCCTTCATTAAAATCCTTTTCAATAACTTTTTTACAAATATCTGCTTTCATGATAATATTAGCAATATGTTGTGCAGGTCCATCATGAATATCCCTAGATATTCTTTTACGCTCATTTTCCTGTGCTTCTAATATTTTTATTCCTATAAACATATCAGAACTCTTGTCAGCTCCTTCTAAAACTGAAAGAATATCACCCTCTAAATATGACATAGCAATACTTATCTGATTAACTACTTTTTCAGAATTATCTATGTTTTTTATAGATTTTTTTAATAATATTTCAAGTGTATCTCTTCTAACTCTAAGTTGCTTCTCTTCATTTTGCTTCATAATGAACTTTACTCTAATATCCGAAGCTTTTTCATATACAGTTTTAATTTCTTCCTCATCATATGAGTTAAACTTCTTTGAAACCTCAACTAATTTTTTACGCATAAGTTTATCCTGTACTTCAAGAGCATCAACTTCATTAATAACTTTATCTATGCTTACTCTAATTCCCATAAGCTCTTCTTTTAGATTTTCGTACTCTACTCTTACATTATCAACTATTTCAAGAATTTGTTCTCGACTATTACTTATCTGATGAATTATCTTTTTTATAATTTCATTAACGTGTCCAATATCTATGCTTAGATTATTCATTAGTTATCACCTACTTTTATTATTTTGATAAAAATAAGTACATATTTACATTTGTATACTTATAGTATTTATAAAATCCAAAGTTAATAAACTTTTTATCCATAATACATATATCGTCTAATATCTTAATTTCCTAAGAGAAATTTACACTTTCAGTACAAATTTATTTTTTTTGTCATTATTAAATTGAAATTTTCATAATAATTCACTGTTGTAAAAGAAAAGCAATAAAGCTACCTAAAGCTAAAAATGGGCCGAAAGGTATATAATCTTTTCTCTTTTTTATTTTGAAAAGCAATAATAATATACTTATAATAGAAGCTATAATAAAAGCTAAAAGCAGAGCAAATAAAGCTCCTTTTGGTCCTAAAAATATCCCAAGCACAAACATCAATTTAATGTCTCCTCCACCAAGCGAGCCAGGTACAAGTGCTAAGAGAAGCATCAGTCCTCCTCCAAGTAACATTCCACCAACTGCACTCATAAACGAAATATTATCTATAAATGAAAAAAGAACACCAATAACTAATGTGAAAATAATTATTTTATTGGGAATGATTTGATGCTCAATATCAATAAAAGAAACAACAATTAGTATAGAATTTAACACTAAGGCTTGAACAAAAATAACGTTTAGCCCAATTTGTAAAAAAGAAATTAAAAATGATAATCCACTAATTAAAATCACTATAATATCACTAGTTGTAAATTCAGTAAACCTTTTGATTTTTTTTGAACCCATTATATTAATATAGTTCTTTGTATTCTCTTTTATTACAACTAAATAGGAAATTTTTTTTATAACTATACATAAAAAAAATCCAGTCACAAGACCTCCGAAAAAAAACACTATAGCCATATTTGCCCCCCCCTTATACCATTCAGAAACTTGATATTCTTATGCCTTTAATATTTACATACCAATCTTAGTAGTATTTTCAAATAAAAAAATAGTATATAAAATTTATTATATACTACTTCATCTATTTAGTGTCATGAAAATAAATAACAAGTCAATTATACGACGGATATTTACCTGAATGTCCCTTATTCGACTTGAAAAATAATATGCGAAAGTACTGTTACATAACAAATAAAATTATATAATATCCTCCCATAATACTTAATCCCAAAGGTAATCCAAAACTCATCCATTCGGAACTCTTTATCTTAAGTTTTCCTGCTGCAATGATATTAGGAATATTTCCTGGAATCATCATTCCTCCGCTTATAAGCAATCCAATAATTATTGAGTTTATTTGATTTGTGCTCATCTTTGTACTTATTTCTGCTGCCGCAAGTGTTGCATTATCAAGAACAGCAGAGGACATATTAATCCAATACAAAAAATCGCTATTTAATTGTATGATATAGGTGTCTACTATAGGTCTAAAACCTGCGCCAAGCATTTCTAATGCAATAATGAATATATAAATATCAAGTGATTTCAAGAAAATACTTATATTTGATTGCGTTTCAATTTTTAGTTTCATATCATCTAGAGGATCATTGTACTTATTCCCAAATAAAGAACCAAATATTCCCAACATAACCACAGCAGGAATGATATATATCCCAATATGAGTCAGCATATACCAAAAATCCAAATGTAATTTAGTAGCAATGATAGTAGATAAAGGTTCACCAATTGGCGTTAATATGGAACCTAACCCAATGGAAAAACATGTAATTATGGTTATTTTTATTTTATTTTTTTTACTAACTGGAAGCATTTCAATAATTTCCACTAAAAAAAGTGCAGCTATTATCGCTGTTATAATACTTGATATTAGCCCTATAATGACGATCATAAGAAAAACAAATAATCTCAATGGTACACGGGTTAAGATATCCTCTATTATCTTTTGGATATATTTATTTGCATATCTGAACAAAAAACTTCCAATTAAAACAGCACCTGTTATCATGTATAAGAAGTGATCTGTTAAAACCTCTAAAAAGAAATGTACACTATTAGACTTTGAGATAAATATTGCTAAAATACCCATCATAAAAAGAAAAACTTCAATCTTTTCCTCAAATTTTTTTACCGTTAACGGTAATACTAAAATTAATACTAATACTACAAATAAACCAATATACATTTTCACTTCATTCCTCTCTATGCTTAGTTGTTGCTGTCTACTTTACGTATATAGCAAATAGCAATAAATATGCCAAAATTTCTTTTACAAAAAAACAAGTTTATAAGGCATTGATTTTCAATGGTTTATAACTTCACTTTTTTTTAATTTAAATAATAGAATAAAATAAATATAACTCTTTATATGTAAATGCACCAATATGATACAATAAATCGTTTTCATCATTGATTCAATGTATCATTTTAGCACATGTGTACCGCAACGATACAGAATCTTTAATTATATAATGTAGTATTGTATATTATATTTAAAGTTAATCATTATTTTAGCGAAAAGAATTCTTGAAGTTGCTGCTATATTATTTTTACATGTTTTTGTTATGTTTTATATACTGTATCTTTATGGTAGAATTTATTATACTATTAGTATATCTAGAAACTTATTTCTAATAGGAAAAATAATTTTTATAGTTTATATTACATGAATTATTAAATTCAATATGATAAATCGCTTATATAAAAAAAGGATGATGGAAATGAGATTTAAAAAAACTTCTTTACAAATCAAATTGATGATGGTTTTTACAATTCTTGCTGCGGTACTATTTGTAAGTGTTGGTTTCTTGTTTTTCAAAAGTACTAAACAAGCTATTAATTTTTCGAAAGAAAAAGAATTTATTACCTTAGCCGAAGAAACCTCAAATAAAATTGAAAGATATATGTTCGAGCGATATGGAGATATTCAAGTTATGGCAACTTCTCCCCTATTAAAAAAGGGTCAGATAAAAAAAGATGTAAAGCTTAAATATTTGAATAGTGTAAGAAATGCTTATAAGGCATATGATTATATTTTTATAACTGATGCCGATTATAATATAGAAGTATTTTCTGGAGAACCTCAGACCGATATTGCTTACAAAAAATTCTTACCTGAAGTTTTAAAAGGTACAAATTTCGTATCTGATTTTACATATTTCCCTGATACCAAATCCTATGGAGTATATTTTGCCTCTCCAATAATAGATGAAAACCATAAAATTACTGGGGCAGTCGTTGAAAGAATGAATTTTAATGCAATTTCTGACATTGTTAAAAATGTACGATTAGGTAGTAAGGGTTATGCTTATATTGTAGATAACCAAGGTAGTAGTATTTTTGCGCCCTCAAATAATTTAATAAATACAGACAGCTTAGCTGATAAAAGTAATAAAACATACTATACGGTACATGCTAAGATACAATATTTTTCTGCTTACTCACCTATAAGCAAATACAAAAGCCAAATAAACACTTGGAATATAGTAGTAGAGGAGCCTGTAGCTGAAGCTTTTCAAGTCACCTACAGCCTTAGAAATTATACAATTGTAATTGTGATTTCTTCTGTGTTAATTGTATTTGTTCTAGTATCACTTTTATTAATGAAAATTACCAAGCCATTTAAGACATTAGTAAAACAAACTCAAAATATTGCCGAAGGAGACATTGGCAAAAATATCAACATTGAAAGTGGTGACGAAATAGGAAGTCTGGCAGAATCTTTTAACATGGTTTTGGATAATCTTAAGGCTATGATGCAACAGATAATACAAATTTCTGGTGAAGCGGCTTCCCTTGCTGAAATAAGACAGTACACGGGTGAATTTTTTAAAAATATTCCAAACGCAATAATCACCATGGATAACATGGCTAAAATTACTAGTTTTAACAATGAAGCGAGCAATATAACTGGTATAATTGAAAATGATATTTTGGATAAGACTGTTACAGATTCCATTGATAATAGTTTGCTTCCAATTATTAAATTACTAATTCACGGACTTGAAAAAGATATAATATATATTAAGCATATAATAAAAATTAAAAGTATTATGGGAATTGAAACTCCTATAATGATCAACACTTCACTACAGAAAGATGTAAATGGAAAAACACTTGGGGTAATTGGAGTTTTCCGAAGTGTAGAAGAAATAAAACATTTAGAAGAAAGTTTACTCCGGGCTAAGAATTTAGAGTCATTAGGTGCTTTATCTGCCGGTATGGCCCATGAACTTCGAAATCCTCTCACATCCATAAAAGGGTATGCACAGTATATAAAGTTAGAGCTTGGTGACTCTAGTGCACTTAATGAAGACATTTCAATTATAATTGGGGAAGTGGATAGGTTAAATAATATTATTGATAGATTTTTGGACTTTGCGTTACCCAAGAAATTAAATCTTGAATTATGCAATATTAATGAAGTTCTAACCCTTGTGGTAAAGCTTATAAGTAAAGAAATGCTCCCTAAAAATGTAGATATAGTAATGGATATTTCTAATGTGCCTGATATGTGTTTTGATTTTGAACAAATAGAACAAGTTGTATTAAATATTTCTATAAATGCTCTTCAGGCAATGCCGAATGGTGGAACCTTAACATTCCACTCAGTTTTTCTAGAATCATCTAATATAATAGAAGTGACGCTTCAAGATACAGGGGTTGGAATTTGTGATGGTAATGAGGATAAAATATTTGAACCTTTCTTCACAACAAAAAACAAAGGAACAGGACTCGGTCTTGCAATTTGCTCTAGAATAGTTGAAAATCATAAAGGAGTAATAGAAGTTTTAAGTACGACCGCAGTAGGCACTAACTTCACAATAAAGCTGCCCGTACTTCAAAGATAGGATGGTGATTTTATGTCAAAATACTCTATATTAATAGTAGATGATGAAGAAAATGTCAGAAGACTCTTACAGAAGATTTTTATAAAAGAAAATTACATAACTCATATTGCGTCTAATGCGGATGAGGCTTTACATATTATAGACACATTTCAAGTTGATGTGGTTATCACAGATATTAAAATGCCTGGCATTAGTGGAATAGAACTCCTTACTAAAATAAGAGAGATAGATACTGCGATTCAAGTAATTGTGATTACGGCCTTTGCAACATTAGATACAGCAATTGATGCTTTAAAAATGGGTGCTAAGGATTACATTACAAAACCCTTTAACCTAGAAGATATTGTACTCTCAGTAAAAAAAATAATCCAAAGTATTGATAATACAGATATTATAGATTCACATTCAACAACTAATGTGGATAATATTCATAAATCTTTATGGAGTGAAAGTACCTCTATGAGAAAAATTATAGATATGATATCCTGCGTTGCTGATACAAAATCTACGGTTATGATATATGGTGAAACTGGAACTGGGAAAGAACTAGCTGCGCATTCGCTTCATTATCTCAGTTCAAGAAAAGATAAACCTTTTATTAAAGTTAATTGTGCAGCTATACCTGATTCTCTTTTAGATAGCGAACTTTTTGGATACGATAAAGGCGCCTTTACAGGGGCAGCCGTCAAAAAACCCGGTAAATTCGAGCTTGCAAATGGGGGTTCAATTTTTCTGGATGAAATAGGAGATATTTCTCCTAATGAGCAAGTTAAACTACTTAGAGTGATTCAAGAGAGAGAAATTGAACATTTAGGCGGAATAAAGTCCATTAAAATTGATGTGAGAATTATTGCAGCCACAAATAAAAATCTTGAAGAACTAGTAAAGAAAAAACTATTTAGAGAAGATTTATACTATAGATTAAATGTGGTTCCAATAAATTTACCTCCACTAAGAGAACGGAAAGAAGATATATTAATGCTTGCTAATAATTTTTTAAGTAAAGCTTCAGTAATATCTGGTAGAGAAAAAAAACAAATAACTGAAGATGCATTAAAATATCTAATTAATTTTAATTGGCCTGGTAATATAAGAGAATTAGAAAACATTATAGAAAGATGCGTTGTGGTAACCTCAAAACAAATAATAACTGAAAATGACCTGCCATCATATATCACTAATTACAATTCATTAAGTTCTATTGATAAGCAGTATTACCCACTTGATACTGTAATAGATCATGCAGAGAAAGAAGTGTTAATTAGAGCACTAAAACAATGCAAAGGAAATAGAACAAAAGCTTCAGTATTATTAGGTATAAGTCGAAGATCTCTTCACAGAAAGATACTAAAATATACTATAGAAGATTGATTTGGAAATGAGACTATTTTGTCGCTACTGCGCAAAATAGTCTCATCTTTTTTTGTCTCAATTTACCATATTAACGTGATGACCTCATCTAAACCCTTGAAATACAAGGAATAAAATACAACAAAGATGATCATAATATGGCACAGATGTTGCTCTGTATAAAATAAAATACTATTTTGACAGGAGGAATTTTATATGTCACAAATTAATTCAGGCGATACCGCTTTTGTCCTTTTAAGTGCAGCACTTGTTTGTCTTATGACACCAGGGCTTGCATTTTTTTATGGTGGATTGGTAAGAAAAAAGAATGTTCTAACAATTATGATGCAAAGTTTTATTTCCATGGGTGTAGTTTCCGTTATATGGATTTTTGGTGGATTTAGTTTAGCCTTTGGTCCAGATATTCATGGTATTATAGGTAATCTTAAGTATTTTGGGCTACAAGGAGTTGGAATTACTCCCAATCCTTCATACGGACCAACTATACCATTCTTAACATTTTGTACTTATCAACAGATGTTTGCTATTATAACCCCGGCTCTAATTACGGGTGCTTTTGCAGATAGAATAAATTTTAAAAGTTATTTAAAATTTCTGGTAATTTGGACTATTCTAATATATATCCCACTTTGCCATTGGATTTGGGGAGGCGGATTCCTACAGAAACTAGGCGTTGTTGATTTTGCTGGTGGAATAGTTGTTCATGTTAGTGCAGGAATGGCAGCCCTTGCTTCAGTGTTCTTTGTAGGAAAGAGAAAGTTTTCAGTTGGAGAGAAAATGACTCCACATAATATTGCCTTTGTTGCTTTAGGTACGGGGCTTCTTTGGTTTGGATGGTTTGGATTTAATGGTGGAAGTGCACTAGCTGCGAATGGTATTGCAGCTACAGCTTTTATAAACACTGATATCGCTGGTTCCATAGCTATGGTAACTTGGCTATTTATATCATGGAAATTTGAAAAGAAACCAACTATAATAGGCGTTCTTACTGGAGCAGTTGCAGGCCTTGCAACCATAACTCCAGCTGCAGGTTATGTAAGACCTTGGGCTGCAGTTATTATTGGAATATTAGCTTCTGTAGTGTGTTATTTAGCAGTTGAGTTTAGAAAAAAATTAAAATGGGATGATGCTTTAGATGTTTGGGGCGTTCACGGTGTTGGTGGTATCCTTGGTTCCATTCTAGTTGGTGTCTTTGCTGAATCACAGGTTAATGGAGTAAACGGTTTAATATTTGGAGACACTCGCCAATTCTTTATTCAACTATTTGCTGTAATATTTACTGCACTATATGCTTTTGGTGTTACCTTTCTAATTTTAAAATTATTGAATCATTTTGAGCCAGTAAGAGTTAGCGAAGATGACGAACTTAGAGGTCTTGATAGTTCACTACATGGTGAAAATGCATATGAATAGTTTGAATTTTAAATATATTATAACAAATATGTTCCGTTAGATTACAATTAAGTGTAGTATAAAATTAACCAATATAAATCTGATTTTCAGATGTTATATTGGTTTAATTTTTTTACTAATAACATTTATTATATATTTACATATAATAAAATTATAATGATTCTTTTTTGAGAAAACCACATATTCCATCCGAATATTACATTTATTGAAAATAATCATAAAGGAGAAGATATATGAAGAGTTCAACTAATAATGTAGAAATTAATACTATAGAATTAAATGAAGAAGCAGTGACAGGCAGCGGTGGAGATATTCAGCAAGATTTCAAAGTTAATATTCATAATGGTGAAGGCTTTTATGATACTGGGGTCATCAATACATTTTGGTCAAGCTTAATTATTACAGCTGAAATTTTTAAGCCTCAAGATGGAAGTTGGAATATTATAATTCGAGATAAAGCAAAGAAAA
>NZ_JAENWL010000260.1 GCF_016650095.1 Clostridium sp.
TACCGACTTAGAGAAATACGGATACGGTGATATATTGGAATGTTTAAGTAAAAATAAAGATTTTGAGGTTAAAGATATTAATATGATGGAAAATGAAAAATGTAATGTTGAAGTCAATTATATAGGAAATATAGAATTATTATATAGCTCCTTAAAATATTTAAATGAAAATAGAAATTTTTTAGGGATAAATAGTATTAGTATCAATAAAGATGCAAAAATTGCTAATATAAGCATAGATTTTAAAAAGAATAAGTAGTCTGGAGAATGAAGATATTTAGATTTTAGGGGCTTATTTAAATAAAAATAAAAGATTATTTAAATAATAAAATATTATATTTGCAAATATCATTAAGTTTTGATAAAATAATACTGTTCGACTGTGTTGTTTATGAAACGAACAGTATAGAAGAACTAATTTTAACATTATGAGAATTGAAAATTAATTCTAAATATATGAATAGGTAGATATGTACAATTATAGAAGTTGATATTGATTTAAGAAAAAATCGGTATTTATTTACGATAAATCGTATTGATTTACGAATAAATTGTATTGATTTACCTAATAAGGTTATAATATAAATGGGTTAATTGAATTATTAATGAATTTTGGAGGGATACTTAATGATATCAGCAGGTGATATAAGAAAAGGAACTACATTTGATGAAGGTGGACAAGTTTACACAGTTATAGATTTTTTACATGTAAAACCGGGTAAGGGAGCTGCATTTGTTAGAACTAAGTTAAGAAACGTTATAAACTCAGGGGTTACAGAAAAAACATTTAACCCAACTACAAAATTACAAGAGGCAGTTATAGAAAGAAAGGAAATGCAATATTTATATGCAGCTGACGGGCTATACTACTTCATGGATCAAGAAACTTTTGAACAAATACCACTTAACTACGAAAAAGTTGAAGATGCAATAAAATATTTAAAAGAAAATATGTTTGCTATAATAAAATTTTATAAGGACGAGGCTTTCTCAGTAGAAGCTCCGAACTTTGTAGAATTACTTATAATAGCAACTGAACCAGGTGTTAAAGGTAATACATCTTCAAGTGTAACAAAACCAGCTACTGTAGAAACAGGAGCAATAATCCAAGTTCCAATGTTCGTTAATGAAGGTGAAACTATAAGAATAGATACTAGAAATGGTGATTACATGTTAAGAGTATAAATTTCCAATTAAAAAGAACCTATCAGGTTCTTTTTTTTTGTTCTTTTTTGAGATTAAATCCATATACTAAGTAAAATGAATTTGAATCTAGTTAGTAATTTTTTAATTTATTTGGAATATTTTAAGGGATTTCATAATAGAAATTATATATGAGAGGGTGAGGAAAATGTTAGCTACAAAAGAATTATTTGAAATATTACCTAAAACTATTAGAAGCAAATTAGAACAAGTTGATAAAATACATCAACTTGAAGAAATTAGAATAAAAGTAAACAAGCCTATGTTTATTCACATTGGTAGTAAAGAAGAAATTTGGGATTATATTGCGACGCCTGAGGATATAAAATACATAATGCAAAGAATAAGCAATTACTCAATATATGCCTTTGAAGATGAAATTAGGCAAGGATATATAACAATAAAAGGTGGGCATAGAGTTGGACTATGCGGGATTTGTGTTATTGAAAACAATAATATAAAAACTATTAAAGATATTTCATCTATAAATATAAGAGCATGTAAAGAAATTATTGGCTCTGCTGACAAAGTAATGCCTTATATTACTTATAATAATTCAGTTTACAATACAATTATTATATCACCACCTAAATGTGGTAAAACAACTTTACTTAGAGATATTTCGAGGCTTATATCCCAGGGGGATAAAGATAAAAATTTTCAAGGCAAAAATGTTTCTATAATTGATGAGAGGTCTGAAATAGCAGGCTCTTTTAAAGGAATACCTCAAATGGACGTGGGGGTACGGACGGATGTACTAGATAATTGTCCCAAGAGCCAAGGGATTATGATGGCGATTAGAAGTATGTCACCTGATGTGATAGTTTGTGATGAAATTGGCACGCAAAAGGATATGGAAAGTATTTTAATGGCATTAAACTCTGGAATTAGTTTAATTACAACTATTCATGGGTTTGGAATTGAAGATTTGTATAAAAGATTAGTTTTTAAAGATATTATGGAAAATTACGTTTTTAAGCGGGGAATAGTTCTTAGTAATAAAAAAGGAATTGGAACAATAGAACGTATTTATGATTTTACTAAAGGCATAGATTTGTGGAGGACATAGGATGATTAAAATAATTGCATGTATCGTAATTTTAGGTGCTTCAACTATGGCTGGATTTATATACAGTGAAAGGTTAAAAGATAGAGTTTTTCAGTTGAATGAAGTTCAAAGAGCGGTTTATCAACTTCAAAATGAAATAACATATGTACATGCTCTGTTACCTGATGCTTTTAAAAGTATAGCTAGTAAAAGTAAAGATCCTATAAAGGAACTTTTTAATAAGACCAGTGAATTATTATCTGACAATGAATATGAAAATGTATATGAAGCGATGAATAGTGCGATGAATTCGATGAAGAGTAAATTATCGCTAAATTCAGATGATATAAATGTTATTTTAGATTTGGCTAAAACTCTAGGAGAATCCGATATTGAAGGCCAGAACAGTATATTTACACTTATCATAGCAAATTTGAAAAAACAAATTATAATGTCAGAAGAATTTATGAACAAAAACATAAAAATGTATAGATATTTAGGTTTTTCTTTTGGGGCAATGCTGGTAATAGCATTAATATAGGGGGGAGGTTTTTAAGTGTTAGATGTAAGTTTGCTGTTTAAAATAGGGGCGACAGGTATTCTAATTATTATTATTGATAAGGTTTTAAAAAGTGGGGGCAAGGATGATATTGCAGTAGTTGCAAACTTAGCCGGGGTAATATTAATGCTAATAATGGTGATTGATCTTGTAAGTAAACTATTTAGTTCTGTAAAAACGTTATTTCAGTTTTAGGACAAGTAGGATAGTAATTTAAAATTGTTGTATTTAGGCATTTACAGAGACAAACAAGGGGGACATTATGGAAATAATTAAAGTTGTTGCCTTTGCTTTCATGGCATTATTTATTGTGCTTATATTTAAGGGCAGAAGGGATGATATAGCCATTCAGGTTAGTATTACAGCAGGAATATTGATTTTTTTATTTATGGTAAACAAACTTACGATAATAATGGGTTTTTTACAAACTCTAGCAAATAAGGCCAATATTGATGTTGTGTATTTAAACACAGTGTTCAAAATACTTGGAATTGCATATTTAGCTTCCTTTTGTAGTGAGATTTGTCGTGATGCTGGCGAGAATAGTATTGCAGCTAAGGTGGAATTTGCTGGGAAAATATTAATATTAGTTTTGGCAATACCAATCTTAATGGCAGTAATGCAATCCATTTTGAAAATAATGTAGAGTCATATTACAAAAAAATATTACTAATTTAAATGTAGAGGTGTAATATGAAAAAAATATTAATAATTTTACTGTTTTTAATATGTTTACCCATTAGTGTACAAGCATCGCAAATAGGAACAATGGGAACAACAACAATAGGAGAAAAGGAAGAAAAGGAAATAAATAATTTGTATGACTATATTAGCGATGTAAAAACAAAATATGAAATATTTAACGATATGGATCCACGAACTTTTGTTGAGGAATTTATGAAGACTGGTGAAAATGGTTTTAGTTTTAAAAATATATCTAATTATATAATTAAATTCACATTCAAAGAAGTCTTTGCATCCATGCAGATAATTGGCAGCCTTATGATTATTGCTATTGTTTGTGCACTGCTTAATAATCTTCAAAGTGCCTTTAATAATGAGAGTTTATCGAATATCGCTTATTTTGCTTGTTATGGTGTAATGATCGTGCTGATAACTAAAAGTTTCTATATAGGAGTGGAGCTAGCTAAAAATACAATTCTAGCTATGTCAGATTTTATGGCAGCACTTATGCCAGTTTTAATGATGCTGCTAGCTAGTGTGGGAGGATTTACACAAGCAGCTTTACTCGACCCTGTAATAATGGGTTTCGCTACTGTAAGTTCTAGAATTTATGTGGATATTCTTATTCCTATAATATTTATGAGTTTCGTACTACAATTTGTTAAAAATATATCTAGTGACTATAAGATAGATAATCTGACAAAGCTTTTAAAGCAAATTGCTATTTGGGTTCAAGGAATAGTGATGACAGTGTTTATTGCGGTAATTACTCTAAGAAGCATAGCAGCAAAAACTATAGATCAAGTTACTATTAAGACAGCAAAATTTGCAGTAGATACTTTTGTGCCTGTAGTTGGGAAATGTCTATCTGATGCAATTTCTACAGTGGCTGGATACTCGCTTCTTTTAAAAAATGCAATAAGTGGGTTAGGCCTAGTTATTCTTATAATAATAGTTTTATTCCCTATTATAAAACTGCTAATTATGGCTTTCTTATATAAAGTGGCAGCCGCACTAATTGAACCAGTAAGTGACAGTCGTACTGTAGACTGTATAAATTCAGTAGGAGATTCTATTATTCTTTTAATGTCTTGTGTAATATCAGTAAGTGTAATGTTTTTCATAATGGTTGCAATAATAGCTTCCACTGGAAAAGGCATAATAATGGGCTAGAAAATCTAACAAATTATTAGTTGTAATCTTATTTTAAAGGGGGTGGTCATAATTTGATAGCAGGATTAAAAGTCTGGATAACCAACATTACTATCGCTATATTTTTTATTACAGCAGTAGAGATGATTTTACCAGATAATAATATGAAAAAATATGCCAAATTTGTATTAGGACTGATGTTAATTGTGGTAATTATAAACCCTATAATTAAGATTTTTGATAAGAACTTTGATTTATATTCATATTCCAATAAAGCGGTTATTTATATGGATAGCAGTACCGCGGAAACAAACGTTAAAAAATATCAAGAAATTAACATAGTAAATACAGCTAATAATTTCAGAAATAATTTAGAGAGTGAATGCATTACAAATTTAGAAGAGGTTTATCCAGAAAATCAGTACAATGCTGATATAGAGATTGTCTACGATGATGAAAAGCAAGTATTCAATATTAATAAAGTTGAAATTGGGATTGTAGATAAGGAGGTTAGAAACATTAAGAATATAGTAATAGATACAAAGAGTGTGAATGCATCTACAAGAAGCATTATAAAGGGTGAACAAGGGGATAAAATAAAGAGACTTTTAAGTAGTAAATTCAAAATATCAGGTGGCATTATTACTGTTTATAAATTAGATCCATAAAACATATGAGTATTAATTGGTATGTTAACTATTATTTATCTGAATGTGCCTAAGATTAAAAATAAGAAATGAGGGGGGATTTTTATGAACAATGATAATTTACTTAGTAAATTTACTGAGTATATTAAAACAAAATTGAATACGCATGATGATGCCAACAAAAA
>NZ_JAENWL010000271.1 GCF_016650095.1 Clostridium sp.
ACCACTTGTATCTAAAGAAGTGGCAGCGCAAGCAGCAAAACAGGGAGTGGAAATGCTAGATGCACCAGTTAGTGGTGGAGAACCAAAGGCAATAGATGGAACACTCTCAATTATGGTTGGTGGAAAGAAAGAAGTATTTGATAAGTGTAGCGATTTACTTTCAATAATGGGGGGGTCTGTTGTACTATGCGGTGAAATAGGTGCAGGAAATATGACAAAGCTTGCTAACCAGATAATGGTTGCACTTAATATTGCAGCAATGTCTGAAGCATTAACCCTTGGTACAAAGGCAGGAGTTGATCCAGAAATAATATATAAGGCAGTCAGAGGTGGACTTGCAGGAAGTACAGTGCTTGATGCAAAAGCACCTATGATCTTAGAGGGCAATTTTAAGCCTGGATTTAAAATAGACCTTCATATAAAGGATTTGGCAAATGCAATAGAGACAGGGCATGGTGTTGGAGTACCACTTCCATTAACTAGTCAAATAATGGAGATACTACAAGCTCTAAAAGTTGATGGACATGGTCAAAGTGACCACAGTGCTATAGTTAAGTTTTATGAGAAATTATCAAAGGTTGAAGTTAGAAAGAATAATAAGTAAGAATAATATAAAAATCCATTCTCTAGCACTCAATATCACTTTCAATTATTGAGTGCTAGAGTTTTAAAACTCATTGTTTGAGAGGTATGGTTATTTTTTATGAGATTTAGTTTATTATTTAATAAATTTGAAAAGGAGCAATATAGTGAAAAATTTATTTAGTTTGGAAGGCAAAAAAGTAATACTAACTGGCGGTGCTGCTGGGTTAGGACGTAGCATAATAGAAGGAATGCACGATGCTGGTGCCGAAGTTGTAATAATTGACATAGTAGATAATGTTAATGAGGTAGCAAAAGAAATACAGGGAAATGGTACAAAGGCATATGGAATAAAGGCAGACCTCGGAAATAAAGAAAGTTTAGAAAAAGGATTTAATGAGGCAATTGAAAAATTAGGTGGATATGTTGATATACTGGTAAATAATGCTGGAGTTCAAAAAAGATGTCCTGTAATTGATTTTTCTCAAGAGGATTGGGATTTCGTAATTAAGTTGAACCTTACTCAAGTATTTCAAATGAGCCAGTTGGCAGGCAAGATAATGATTAAAAGAGGTTATGGGAAAATAATTAACATAGCATCTATGAATACATTTATTACTGTTAAAAATATTTCTGCTTATGCTGCAAGCAAGGGAGCCATTGGTCAGTTTACTAAGAGTCTTGCAAATGAGTGGGGTGGTTTCGGAATAAATGTAAATGCATTAGCACCAGGTTTTATAACAACTAAAATGACTGAGAAATTAAAGGACACTCCTGATAGATTAAAACTATTAGAAAGAATACCTGCTGGTAGGTGGGGACTTCCAGATGACTTGGTAGGAACTGCAATATATCTTGCTTCTAGTGCTTCAGATTATGTTAACGGAGCAATAATACCCATAGATGGAGGATTCTTAGCTAACTAAACTGTTGAGCAAATGATACCTATATTTAAGAAGATACAATCAAAAGGTAAGAAGCTTATTATCTGGGGTGAAATGAGTAAAGAAGATATAGATTTTATTAAAACTAATTTGAAAGCGAAAGAATTATTAGAGTATATGAAATAGAAATATTATAGTGCTTGTATTTATTATCCAATGTGCTATAATAAATTTAAAGAAAATACTTTTCATAAAACAGCTACGATGAACATAATATATAATAAAAAGAAAATTTATTTCAATGTGGCATGTTTGTGAAAACGTTAACACTTATTGACTTGAAAGGAAGTCATGTCAAGTAACAATGCTTAATTATAAATGGAAAGAAAGGGAGTGGGGGAAATATGCAATCGAAAACTAATGCACCTGAACAGATAAATATAATTGATAAAGTATATGCTATGTTACAGAAAATAATAAAATATACAGTTGCAATATTTTTAACAAGCATGGTTATCTTAGTATTTGCGAATGTTATTAGTAGGTACTTTTTAAATTTTGCAATTGCTTGGACAGAAGAAGTAACAAGGTTCATGTTTATATGGGTTGTATTTTTAAGTGCAGTTTTAGCATATGTAAATGATGAGCATCTAAAACTCGATATATTGGAAAAAAAGCTTCCAAAAAAAATTGGACAAGTAGTGGCAGTTATATGTGACCTTATAGTAATGTATGCAATATATTTAATAACTGCTGGAGGAAAAAACCTTGCACTGCAAAGTTGGAATTGGTTATCTCCTGCTATATCTTTCTCATACGGTATTGTGTATTTGGTTGTACCAATTTGTGGAGGATTAATGTTATTACAAACTCTACTGAAATTATACTACCATGTCAAAAAAATAGTATCTTAAAGGAGGAGATGTCATGTTACTATCGTTTCTATTAGCATTATTTGGATTCATATTTCTAGGAGTTCCAATAGCATTCAGTCTTATAATGACTACAGTAGTACTTATGTTGCTTTCATCAGGTAGCGTAGCACCTGCGATAATATCTCAGAGTATAGTAAGAGGTATAGATAGTTTTCCACTTATGGCAATTCCTTTCTTTATGTTAGCTGGAGAAATAATGAATGTTGGTGGAATATCAAAGAGAATAGTTTATTTCTCAAACGCATTAGTTGGGCATGTAACTGGAGGACTTGGGTATGTAGCAGTTGTAGCCAGCATGCTCTTTGCAGGGGTGTCTGGATCAGCAGTAGCAGATACTTCTGCTATTGGTTCTATACTTCTTCCTATAATGGATAAGGAAGGATATGACAAGATTAAATCTACAGCTCTAGTAGTGTCAGCAGGCTGCATAGGTCCTATCATTCCTCCAAGTATACCTATGATTTTGTTTGGTGTAATAGGTGGAGTATCTATTGTAAAGTTGTTCTTGGGCGGCATAGTACCCGGAGTATTAATAGGTATTGGACTTATGGTCATATGGTATTTCCATGCTAAAAAATATAAATATAAATCAAATAAAAAAGAATCATTAAAAAGCGTTATAAAATCTGCAAAAGAAGCATTCTGGGCTTTGATTCTTCCGATAATCATATTAGGGGGCATTATATTTGGAATCTATACTCCTACGGAAGCAGCAGTTATTGCTGTAGTATATTCTTTTGTTATCAGCACCTTCGTGTACAAGGAGTTTAAACCACACCATTGGTTAGATGTGTTGGTTTCAGCAGGAAAAACTACTGCTGTTGTAATGCTCGTATGTGGTACAGCAACAGCGGCAGGATATTTAATTACCACAGCGCAGATACCTAAACTTTTAGCAAATACTATTCTAGCACTTGCAAATAACAATGTAACTATAGTAATGCTCTTAATAAATGTATTGCTTCTTGCAGTTGGTTGTGTAATGGATCTAACCCCAGCACTACTTATATTAGGTCCGATTCTTCTTCCAATAGCATTAAGCTATGGGTTAGATCCTGTATACTTTGGTGTAGTTATGGTTGTAAATCTCTGTATAGGGCTTATAACACCACCTGTTGGTACAGTTCTTTACGTTGGGTGTGGATTATCCAAGCTATCTATGGCAGAACTTACAAAACCCATACTCGGGTTTGTTGGGGTAATGATGGCAGTATTATTGTTAATAACTTACGTTCCTGGTTTAATTACTTTTATACCGAATTTAGTAAAATAATATGTTTATTTATAAGAGGAAACTCTTTTCAAATAATAATATAAAATTTAAGGGGGAAAGATTATGAGTAAGAAATTAATTTCAATGGTAGTAGCACTTGTGGTGGTTCCGGTACTGTTTACTGGTTGTTTATCATCAAATAAGACAGTGGAACCAACTAAAACAGAAGCACCAGTAAAATCAGAGGTAAAAGATGCGAAAATTATTAAGATAAGTATGGGTGTTAATGAACAGCATCCATCATATTTAGCCAGCGTAAAATTTGGTAAAATAATAGCTGAAAAGACTGATGGTAGGTATGATGTACAAGTTTTCGCTAATGCACAGTTAGGTGATGACATAAAGGCAACTGAGGCTGTAAAAATGGGTAATCTTGAGATGACAGCTCCTTCTGCTTCACCACTTGTTGGGCTTGATCCTGATTTAAATGTACTTGACCTTCCATTCCTATTTCCTAATACTAAAGCTGCAGATGCAGTATTGGACGGCCCTGTAGGTAAAAAAATTGCTCAGAAATTAGAAGATAACGGTTTGCATTTATTGGCTTACTATGAAAACGGATTCAGAAACATAACTAACAGTGTGCGTGAAATAAAGACACCTGAGGACTTAAAGGGATTAAAAATAAGGACAATGGAGAATAAGATTCATCTTGCAGCATTTAAAGCTATGGGAGCAAACCCAACTCCAATGCCATTTAGTGAATTATTTACAGCAATGCAACAAAAAACTATAGATGGGCAGGAAAACCCTATTCCTACAATATACTTGTCAAAATTCAATGAAGTACAGAAGTTTTGTACTTTAACTGGACATGTATATGGACCACATATACTATTAATAAACAAAGCGTTATTTGAATCAATGACACCAGAAGATCAGAAAATATTCGAGGAAGCAGCAACTGAGTCAAAATTATACCAGAGAGAGACAAACAGAGCAATGGCTGAAGAATATGTTGGAAAACTACGCGACGAAGGAATGACAGTTACTGAACTAACTCCTGAACAAAAGCAAGCATTCAAGGATGCATGCGCTCCAGTTTATAAGGAATTTGAAGCTTCAATTGGCAAGGATCTTATAGATGAAGTTCAAGCAGTTATTGAAAAGAATAAATAATTCAGTCTTAATGTTAAAAGCGGTATCTTTATAAGAAGATACCGCTTTTAAACTATAACATAATCTTTTTCATTATATAGTTGATTTGTGTATTTCAAATTAATAAACAATCTGCTATAATTAAATATAAGAAAATATTTTTCGTAAATTAGCAATTACATAGAAACTTAGCGAGAAAAAGAAAATTTATTCCTAGGGGGGATATTATGGAATATTTTATTGGAGTAGATATTGGAACAACCAGCACTAAAGCGATTGCATTTGATTTACTAGGTAATGTAATCTCAAAATCTAATATAGGCTATCCTATTTTAAATCCTAAACCATCATGGAGTGAGCAAAATTCTGAGGAGATGTTCCAGGCAGTTATTAATACTATTAAATCTGTAGTAAATGAAAATGCTGACAAGAAAAATAAACTCCTTGGAGTGAGTTTCAGCGCTGCTATGCACGGTATAATGGCTGTAAATGAAAA
>NZ_JAENWL010000294.1 GCF_016650095.1 Clostridium sp.
GAGCTTTTATTTATTTAACAGTCTTGATTTATTTTTGAAAAAGGCGTATATTAATACAGTACTATAGTGTACTAGACAGTACTTGTAAGTTTTAGTGGGAGATGATTAAGATGGATGAAAAGCAAAAATTGATTATGGATGTAGCAAAAGAATGTTTTAATAAGCAGGGACTTCATTTTACTTCAATATATGATATTGTAAAAACATGTAAAATATCTAAAGCAACTTTTTATAAACATTTTTCAACAAAAGAGGATTTAGTTTATGAAATATTAGCTTATTCTAATAAAAATTTTCTAAGCAGAGCGAGGGCTATTGATGAAAATCTTGAAATGAATAATAAAGATAAATTAAAAAAGAAGATAATTTTAGTGTGGGAGTACTTGGTTTCTAATACTCCTTTTAATCTATTTATAATAGAAAATTTTTCTGAGATCAAAGGACAACCAATGTATAAAGTTAAGGAAAAAATAAGAGATAATTTATTATCAGAGTATCACAAGAGTTTAACAAGTCTATATGGAGATGAAATAGAATCTATTGTGTGGGAAACGGTTTTTTTAATAGATAGTTTAGTGCATGAATTTATTTTGATTATGCGGATTAAAAAGGAAGAATTTGAACCGAACTTTGTTGGAGATTATGTTATACGAATAATAGAGATGACAATTGAAGAGCTAAAAAAGGTTCCGGCTGTTATAGATAAATCTTTTTTTTACTCTGAGAATGGTGATGCATGCGATAATTTATTCTCATCTGAGCAAGTGTTTATTTACAAAACAATTAAAGAGATAAAGGATCTTATTGTAAAACATGATACTGTTATTGAACAAAAAAAATTAACAGAGGCAATAAATATTGTAGAAAAAGAAGCTGAATTAGGGTTGTATAATTCCTTAATTATGGATGCAATGCTATCATTTCTGGAAAAAGAAAAATCGTTAAAAATAGAGATAGCTATATTTAACAAGTTGAAAAGTAAATTAGGGGATGATACTAGTGAATGTAATAAGTAAAAAAGAAAGAAATATAATTGTAACTATAGTAATAGTAGGGTCGTTTTTAAGTTTGCTTAGTCAGACAGTGCTTACAGCAGCGCTACCAAGTATGATGAAAGATTTTAAAGTGGATGCTAATATAGGTCAGTGGTTGACTACAATTTATTTACTAGTACTCGGTATAACTATTCCAACTACAGGATATTTAGTAAATAGGTTTAGCACGAGAAAATTATACCTTAGCGCTATGGGACTTTTTTTTATTGGGTGTGTATTTTCTATATTTGCTACAACATTTAATCTTATGATAGCTTCACGTATTATTCAGGCAATGGGAGCGGGTATTCTCGTACAATTGGTACAAATCGTTATACTAAAGCTATACCCTATTGAGAGTAGAGGCGCAGCTATGGGTATAATTGGAATTACAGTTGGTTTTGCTCCATCAATTGGGCCTACACTTTCGGGATTTGCAATTGATTACTTTGGGTGGAGAAGTTTATTTTATATACTCGCGAGTATATCTTTTGTAGATATTGTAATAGCGTTTTTTTTATTAAAAAATGTTGGACAAACAAAAAAAGATAAATTAGACATAAGGTCTCTAATTTTATCCACATTGGGATTTGGAGGACTACTTATTGGTTTTAGTAATCAAGGAAGTTCTGGATGGGCGAATCCAATTACATATGTTCCATTAGTTGTTGGGGTGATATCACTTATTGTTTTTACACTAAGACAAATTGGTTCGAAAAATCCATTTTTAGATTTAAGAGTGTTTAAAAGTAGTGATTTTACAGTTAGTACTATACTAACCTGTATTATTTATGCTGCTATGATGTCAGCTACAATTCTGCTTGCTATTTATATCCAAAGTATTCGTGGGTATTCTGCTGTTCAATCTGGACTTATAATGCTTCCGGGTGCTTTATTTCTAGCTATATTAAGCCCTGCAACTGGGAGGATTCTAGATAAACATGGTCCACGTATTTTATGTATAGTTGGTATGGCAATATTAGGTATAGGAACATTTTCTTTTTCATATTTAGGTGAAAATACTTCAGTAATCTATGTATCTATTATGTACTGTTTTAGAATGATAGGTCTGGTCATGATCTTATCCCCACTTACCACGTGGGGAATTAATTCACTTGATAGTAAGCATATTGCTCATGGTGCTGTAATAAATAACACATTACGTCAGGTATCGGGTGCTATTGGTTCAGCTATTCTTATTACTGTCATGACAAATTCAGTTAAGCACAGTAAACAAACTTCAACTATACTTGCGAGTATCCATGGAATGAATGTGTCTTTTAGAATGGCATCAATTCTAATTGCAATTGGATTTGTAGGTATAATTCTTTATGTAAAGGATGGCAGATCAAAAGAAGAAATTGTAAAAATTAGAAATTGTAATGTTGACACAAATGAATAAATAAAATGAAGACTACTTAAACTTTTTTAGTTTATAAAACTTTCCATAGTAATGTTTACATACCACACTATCTCTTAATGCAACATTACCATTTAATACTACATATTTAACTCCAACAGGGGCTTTAGTTGGATTAAAGTAATCTTCAAAGCCTTTAATTTCGTTTAAATCAAATATAACTATATCAGCCGTTTTACCTATTGCTATCTCTCCTATATTTTTAAGTCCTAAAGTTTTTGCAGGCAAATATGATATCTTATATACTGCCTCCTCAAGGGAAAGAACCCTTTTATCCCTTACGAATTTACCTATAAAAAGTGGAAAGTTCCCGTAAAGCCTTGGATGTGGATTTCCTGCTGGTATGCTATCTGAGCCTACCATTTGCAAAGGGTGCTTTATAAGTTTAATGGTATCCTCCTGCGAAAATACATCTAGTGTTACGATTGCTACACCGAACTTTTCTTCCATAAGCAGTTGCAATGCAAAATCTACAGCATCAATACCTAAATTTTTAGCAATCTCTCCTACAGTTTTACCAACGTATTTCAAATTTTTATTTTCTTGTACTGAAGTTATAAGTATGCCATCCCAACTCGTAATTAAGCTGTAATTGTCCCAGCCTTTATAGTGCGTTTTGTAACTTCTAAGTTCTTCTTTAAGTCTTAGGACCAAATCTCCATCTTGAAGTCTTTTAACCATATCGTCACTTCCACCGGCAGTAACCCAAGGTGGTAAAAGCTGAGTCATAAGAGTGCTTCCCGATAAATATAAATGCTCGTCAAATGTTATTTTTACTCCTTTATCTACTGCGACTTCTATGCAACTTATAAGCTTTTGCGCATCTGAGCCCAGATCCTTTGAGTTATACGATCTCATGTGTGATATGTGAAGCCTTACCTTAGACTGCTTAGCTATATAAATTATTTCCTCTAGCGCATTTGTTATAGTATCATCATGATTTCTAAGATGAACCATAACAATTCCATCATATTTTGCTATAACGCTACATATAGCTATTAACTCATCTTTCGTACTATAAATTGCAGGTATATATTGGAGTCCTATAGACATGCCAAATGCACCGGATACCATAGCATCGTCTGCGAGTTTACACATAGCGCGAATCTCTTCTTCATTTGGTATCCTAGTATTAAAGCCCATAACACTTGTCCTAATTGCTCCATGAGAAATTAAAGCTGTAAAATTATTTTTAAGTCCTATTTTAGTTACTTGATTAACGTATTCATAAACATTAGGAAAATTCCACGTAAGTCCTGGGTCCCCAACTACACCTCTTATATAGTTTTTCCATATGTTATTTTCTTCTCCATCAATACAAGGAATAACTCCTAAACCACATTGTCCTACAAGCTCTGTTGTTACCCCTTGCATTAATTTTAAATTTTGAATATTTTCATCCATAAAAGGTACCAAATCATTATGGCTGTGCACATCAATAAATCCAGGAGAAACTACAAGTCCGGTGGCATCAATAATTTCTAAGGCCTGCTGGTCTATATTATCCTCGATTTTTACCACAATTCCATCTTTTATTGCTAGGCTGCATTTATAAGAAGGATTACCTGTACCATCAACTATATACCCATTTTTTATTATAATATCTAACATATCAATTACATCCCCTTGTTAAAATATAAATAGTTTTATCTACTATAACCTAACATCATTATACTCATTATAGAGTGTGATTTACGTATATCAATAGAATCTTTGTGAAATATTAAAATACATTTCATTTGATACAGCTTAGATATTTTTAAGGACTACTTTCTATTGATTATTTAGCAATATTCATTTATAATGGAAATAACGTATATACCTAGTGGGGGTACAAAAACATAATACCACATTATGGGAGAATGTCCACATCTCTCATTGATACATAAGGAGAGATGCAAAATGATAGAGATAAGTTCAAGAATATTTGATTTATTTATGAAGCCGTTTGAGAAAAGAGCTTTAAGTAAAAGAAGAAGCGAATTGATACCTCAGGCTAAAGGAAATGTATTAGAAATTGGTGCAGGAACAGGAGTGAATTTTGATTATTATATTCATGAGAACTTATCAAAATTAACTGTTGTGGAACTAAAGTTTAATAATTTAATAACTAATAAACCACTGAATTCACACTTGAATATTGATTATGTGGTAGCAAGTGTTGAAAAATTACCATTTCCAGACGAGATTTTTGATAGTGTAGTTTCAACCTTAATTTATTGCTCCGTTGACAATCCCGAAAAGGCTCTTAGTGAAGTATATAGGGTATTA
The DNA here is from genome assembly GCF_016650095.1 of Clostridium sp. Taxonomy (GTDB): domain Bacteria; phylum Bacillota; class Clostridia; order Clostridiales; family Clostridiaceae; genus Clostridium_AD. Next base: position 4,726 of record NZ_JAENWL010000294.1, read on the forward strand.
AAGCCAGGTGGCAAAATGTATTTTATTGAGCATGTTCTACCTGAAGAAAAA
>NZ_JAENWL010000434.1 GCF_016650095.1 Clostridium sp.
CTCATATCCTTCAAAATCTATTTCCTTTACTTTTATGCCCAACTTGTCAGCTTTAACTAATAGATTTTCGTATTTCGTCATGTAGCTCCCCCCTTACGAGTACTACTCCTCATCCATTTGTTTGAATATAGCTTTTGCTTTTTCTATTCTCCTCTTAGCTTCATCAGGGTCAAGTCCATCATCATGTGCAGCAAAATTATATTCTTCTTTTGAAGTTACATATATAGATAGCTCTGTTAATTCAGATACTCTTTTACTAGCTTCCTTTTTACCTAGGTCATTTAATTTGTTGAAGTTAGATAGTAGTTGTTCCTCGATAAGAACGTGGCGGTCGAAGGTACTCGCTGAGTTAATAGTTGTCTTTATATTCTTTTCACCATTTAAACGCTGTAAACTAACGTTTAAGCCTATAGAAATTTTGTAGGCAACATCTAGTGAAACCTTTTTTGTTTTTCTATCAAAAATGCTTCTAACTGTTGAATCAGCTAATCCAGTTGCCTTACAAACATCTGAAATTTTCATTTCCTTTTCATCCATAATAACTTTAAGTATTTTGTAAAAGTCCATATTAACCACTCCTTATATATTTATTATACAACATATTTCACGCATTGCAAGAAAAAAAGATAAAATAGGTATTGACATTTCACGCACTGCGCTATAATATATAAGCATAGCAACGCAATGCGTGAATGGAGGTGTTGAAATGAGAAGTAATAATATTATGTTTGAAAATCTTAGGGCTGAAATGGCAAGAAAGCAAATTACAATTAAAGGAATAGCAAAAGAAATCGGAGTTAACAGAGATACACTAGGAAATAAACTATCCGGTAAAAGGCCTTTGCATTTAGATGAAGCGTTACTTATGAATCGAATTTTTTTCCCAGAAAAAGATGTTGTGTATCTATTCAAAGAAATTTGTTCTTATGAAACACTAAAGCATTAAAAATATGGGCGGTAAATATGAATAAATTTAAAAAGGAGGAATGAAATTGAATGATTTACAGATATTTAAAAATGAACAGTTTGGAGAAATAAGAGCAATTGAGATTAACAGTAAAACTTACTTAGGGGCAACAGATTCAGCAAAGGCATTAGGATACGCGGATGCAATAAATGCAATAAAACAACATTGTAAAAAAGATGGGGTGGTGAAACACCATGTCATAGATTCAATGGGAAGAACTCAACAAATGAATTTTATAACAGAAGGTAATTTGTACAGGCTTATTTCTAAATCACAGTTGCCAGGAGCAGAAAAGTTTGAAAGTTGGATATTTGATGAAGTTCTTCCAACTATAAGAAAACATGGAGCATACATGACAACTGAAAAGCTAGAAGAAGTACTGTTGAATCCGGATGCAATGATTAAAATACTAACGGAGCTAAAAAAAGAAAGAGAAGAAAAACAGGGGCTACAACTAGAAAACAAACAAAAGGACCAGATCATTGGAGAGTTAAAGCCAAAAGCAGACTACATGGATAGCATTTTAAGAAATAAAGGTCTTGTTACCATAACGCAAATAGCTAAGGATTATGGAATGAGTGGAAATAAAATGAATGAATTATTGCATAAATTGAATGTTCAATATAAGCAGAGTGGTCAATGGTTATTATATATCAAATATCACGATAAAGGGTATACGCATTCTGAAACGGTGGATATTATCCGTAGTAATGGCATGGAAGATGTAAAAATGAATACTAAGTGGACACAAAAAGGCAGATTATTTTTATATGATTTATTAAAAGAACATGAGGTATTGCCAATTATAGAACAGAGAAATTTTAAAGCGGCTGGCTATAAAAATTAAATTAATTAAGGAGGCAGTTTAGAAGTGGAAAATCAAACTATGACAAAAAATAAAAAAGATAGTTTCATTGTGAGCTTATTAACTCAACAGGACATAGCTTCAAGGTGGCAAGTATCTGTCCAATCCATTGAGACTTGCAGAAAAGGGGGCATTATAAACTCTGTTAAAGGAGTGCCTGGCATTCGATTTAGTTTAGCAGAAATTGAAGCGGTAGAAGGTGTTACACCAACTAGGTTTTCTCCATTAGAAAGAAGAAAATTAGAAAGAGAAATCGAAGGACTTAAGCAAAAATTAGCAACTTATGAAGAAGTGAGGGTAATGGTTTTAAATGTTTCGTCTAAAATAATAAATTTGTAGGCAAATAATCACATCTTAATAATTCTAATCTAACTACACCTCAATGGCGTACAAGTTCCCTATTAGAGGGCAATAAAATTATAAGGAGGTAAAAATGAATAAAAAA
>NZ_JAENWL010000113.1 GCF_016650095.1 Clostridium sp.
CACTTATCACCGGGAGACGTTAATATAGATAGTTATGATAGGCACATTCAAAGAATACTATATATAAACGATATGTTATATACAATTTCTAATGATGTAATAATGGCAAATGATTTTAATGATCTTTCACTCAAAAATAAAATAGTAGAAGGAAAGATACAAGAAAATAAATGATAAGTCAGAGGCGAAAAGTATATATTACGATAACTGTAGTTTACGTAATATATGCTTTTTTTATGGAGTTATTTATTTTCTTATGCATTAAAGGGTGAAAATTAACGGTATACTATGTTTTAAATATTATAAAGTTGACGAAAATAAATAATAATACTATTTTGTTTAAATCACTGTGGTTAAATATTTTTAGGATTGTGCATTTAAAACAAATACAAAGTTTGTAACCATTAAGGAACAAATTTTAAAAAATAATGTTATACTATTATAAGAAATTAATACGTATTAGAGGGAGAAATGTATGTTGCTTGAAGCACAAGAAAAATTAAAGAAGTATTATGGATATGATACTTTTAGAAAAGGACAAGAGAATGTAATTGACAGTATCATGAGTGGACGTGATACTTTTGCTGTAATGCCTACGGGTGCAGGAAAATCAGTATGTTATCAGATACCTGCTCTAATGCTGCCGGGAGTAACTCTCGTAATATCACCACTTATATCCTTAATGAAGGATCAAGTTGATACTTTAAATAGTGTAGGGATAGCGGCAACGTATATAAATAGCTCATTAAGTATTAATGAAGTTAATGACAGAATTGATAAAGTAGCTTGTGGGGAGTTTAAGCTTCTATATGTTGCCCCTGAAAGGCTAGAATCTGATTTTTTTTGTAGCATGCTAAATAGATTAACAATATCGCTTCTAGCAGTGGATGAGGCTCATTGTGTATCTCAATGGGGACATGATTTTAGACCTAGTTATTCGGCAATTTCAAGTTTGATAACAAAACTACCGGTTAGACCAATTATAGCAGCATTTACTGCTACGGCAACTGAGTCTGTAAGGCTTGACGTTATAAAGTTATTAAAATTAAGAGAGCCAGATGTTTATGTAACTGGATTTAATAGAGAAAATTTAAGTTTTACTGTTATTCGTGGAGAAAATAAAAGAGATTTTGTATTGAAATACATTCAAGATAATAAAGATAAAGTAGGGATAATTTACACCGCTACAAGGAAGGAAACGAATAATCTTTATGAACTTTTGCATAAAAAGGGATATAGTGTAGGCAAATACCATGCGGGGCTTGGAGACGAAGAGCGAAAACAAAACCAAGAAAAGTTTTTGTATGATGATATCAACATTATTATAGCTACAAATGCTTTTGGAATGGGAATAGATAAATCGAACGTTAGATATGTAATTCATTATAATTTGACAAAGAGTATGGAAGCGTATTATCAAGAGGCAGGTCGCGCGGGCCGAGATGGAGAGCCGAGTGAATGTGTATTGTTATTTTCAGCGGCAGATGTGCTGCTTCAAAAATTCTTTGTTGAGCAAAGCACTGTATCACCTCAAAGAAAGGTAAATGAATATAAGAAACTACAAGCTATGGTGGATTATTCGCACACCACTAGATGTTTAAGACAGTTTATTTTAGAATATTTTGGGGAAGAAAATGTTCAAGATAAATGTGGGAATTGCAGTACTTGCAATGATGAAAGTGAACTAGTAGATATAACTATTGAGGCACAAAAAATATTTTCTTGCATACTTCGGATGAAGGAAAGATTTGGGACTTCATTAATTGCAGATGTACTCCGTGGATCAAAAAATAAAAAAGTTTTGGACCTTGGATTTGATAAACTATCCACATATGGAATAATAAAGCAATATACTGTTAAAGAGATAAAAGACATTATAAATGTACTTACTGCAGAAGAGTATCTATCACTTGCAGATGGCAAATTCCCAGTGGTGCGTTTAAAAGAAAAGGCTGTGTCGGTTTTAAAAAATGAAGAAAAAGTATATCAGAAGGTTGAGAAAAAGAGAGCTAAGGTAGCTCGCGATACTGGGTTATTTGAAATATTGCGTAGCTTACGAAAAGAAATTTCAGAGAGGGAAAAAGTTCCACCTTATATTGTTTTTGCAGATAGTGCCCTAAGGGAAATGAGCGAATATTTCCCAGTGAATAATAAAGAGTTGTTAAGTATCAAAGGAGTAGGAGAGTCTAAGCTTAATAAATATGGAGAGGAATTTATTCAGGTTATAAAAAAATATATGGGAGAAAACAATATAGAAGTTACGGAAGATATACTATATAATGAGGAAGATGATGAGAAAGATATAAATGAATGTGCACTTGGAAAAGCTTCTAAAAATGGAGATAAGGTGCCTAGCTATGTTATTACATATAATATGTATAAAGAGGGTAAAAGCATAGAGGAAATAATTAACGAGAGAAAGCTTAAAAGCTTAACTGTGCAAGAACATATATTTAAGTGTGTTTCTGAGGGGTTTGATGTTAATTTAGATGATTTTATTCCAAAGCATCATGAGGCACTAATTATTGAGGTTATAGAAAAAATTGGAGCTTCAAAGCTCAGACCTATTAAAGATGCATTACCAGAAGAAATAGATTATTTAGCTATAAAAGCAACAATATTTAAATACGCGAGCACTAAGATTTCTTAGTGAACACTAAGATTTCTTAGAAAAAAGGAGAAAATATGGAAAAATTATTTAATGAACTAGGATTACAGGAAAATCTCATAGAGGGATTGAAGAAACAGGGCATAGAAAGTCCTACAGAAATTCAAGAAAAGGCTATACCATTAGGAATGGCTGGTAAAGACGTCATAGGAGAATCAGAAACAGGTACTGGTAAAACACTAGCATACCTTTTACCTATATTTCAAAAAATTGACACTGCATCAAAGGATATTCAAGCAATTATACTTGCGCCTACTCATGAGCTTGCAATGCAAATACATAAGCAAGTAGAATTGTTATCCGAGAACTCAAACAGCAATGTGAAATCTACTAGCATAATAGGTAATGTCAACATCAAAAGGCAACTAGAGTCTCTTAAGGAAAAACCACATATAGTAGTTGGATCTGCAGGAAGAATTTTAGAACTTATAACTATGAAGAAACTAAAATCACATTTTGTTAAGACTATAGTAATAGATGAAGGCGATAGAATGATAGATGAAGATAACATAGAGGGGGTAAAGTCTATAATAAAAACTACTCTTAGGGATAGACAAATTATGCTGTTTTCAGCTACAGTGTCACTTAAAGTAGTAGAAATTGCTAAAACACTAATGAAGGATGCAGAGGTTATTAAAGTGGGGGATAAAAGTGTGGTAAACCCTAACATAGAGCATATGTATTTCCTAGTCGAAAGGCGAGATAAACTACTTCTTTTAAGGAAACTTGTAAGTGCGACTAAGCCTGAGAAAGCTATAATATTTATAAACAAAAGTGATGAGGTAGAAATTACAACTTCAAAACTTAGCTATCATGGATTAAAAGTAGAGGGAATTCATGGGTCCTCTGAAAAAGAAAATAGAAAGAAAGCTATTGAGGATTTCAACACAGGTAAAATCCAACTTTTAGTAGCTTCTGATTTAGCAGCTAGAGGACTTGATATAGAAGGAGTAACACATATTTTTAACCTTGATATACCAGAGAACTCTAAAGATTATTTACATAGAGTGGGTAGAACAGCAAGAATGGGTCAGCATGGACTCGCACTATCTATTGTAGAAGAGAGAGAACTGGATCTTATTAAAAATTATGAGAAAGATTTTAATATAGAAATTCTGCCAAAAGATATATACATGGGAAGAATTATCGCTCCGAAAAATACATATAAAACTAAAGCTTTGGAACATAATTCTAAATTTCATTAGCCTACTATCCTTATTTGTGATATAATGGTTCAGTAGTTTCGACAAGAATGGGACTACTTAATGTATGGAGGTATTTATAAAGATATGATTAGTACAAACAATATAAGCTTAAGATATGGTGCACGTAAGTTATTTGACAATGTTAATATAAAATTTATACCAGGTAATTGTTATGGATTAATTGGTGCTAATGGTTCTGGTAAATCAACTTTTCTTAAAATATTATCAGGTGAAATTGAACCTAATACAGGAGAAGTTATCATTCCAGCAACGCAGAGACTTGCAGTTTTAAAGCAGGATCATTTTGAATTTGATGAAAATGAAGTTATAGAAACAGTAATGATGGGTCATGTAAAGCTTTATGAAATAAAGAGACAAAAAGATGAATTATATGCAAAATCAGATTTTACTGATGAAGATGGAATTAAAGCATCAGTACTAGAAGGAGAATTTGCAGAACTTAATGGATGGGAAGCTGAATCCCAAGCATCAACACTTCTAATGGGACTTGGTATCAATGATGAGCTACAAAGCAAAACAATGAAGGAACTAACAGGAGCAGAAAAGGTAAAGGTACTTTTAGCTCAAACACTTTTTGGAAAGCCAGATATATTACTTCTGGATGAGCCTACAAATGGCTTAGATATTAAATCTAAAAATTGGCTTGAAAACTTTTTGATGAACTTTGACAGTACTGTTATAGTTGTTTCTCATGATAGACATTTTTTAAATAAAATATGTACTCATATTGCAGATATAGACTTTAGTAAAATTCAATTATTTGTTGGAAACTATGATTTCTGGTATGAGTCTAGTCAATTAGCTTTTCAACTCGCCAAAGATCAAAACAAGAAAAAAGAAGAAAAAATTGCTGATTTACAAAGCTTTATTGCTAGATTTAGTTCTAATGCTTCCAAAGCAAAACAAGCTACTTCTCGTAAAAAGCAATTAGACAAATTGACATTAGATGATATAAAACCTTCTTCTCGTAAATATCCTTTTCTTGGTTTTAATCCAGAAAGAGAAGCTGGAAATGATTTATTAACAGTTGAAAATTTGTGTAAAACTTTGAATGGAGTTAAAATTCTTGATGATATAACATTTATAGTTAATAAGGGAGATAAAATTGCGTTTACTGGCATAGATGAAATAGCAAAAACTACCCTATATAAGATATTAATGGGTGAGATGGAGCAAGATTCTGGGGAGTTTAAATGGGGAGTAACTACAACTCAAGCTTATTTACCAAAAGACAACACAGAATATTTTAATAATGTAGATTGCAGTTTAGTTGATTGGCTTCGTCAATTTTCAGAGGAAAAGGCAGAAAGCTTTGTTAGAGGTTTTTTAGGTAAAATGCTTTTCTCAGGAGAAGAAGCTCTTAAACAATCTAGTGTGCTTTCTGGTGGGGAAAAGGTTAGATGTATGCTTTCTAGAATGATGCTTAGTAACGCTAATGTATTAATTTTAGATGAGCCAACTAATCATTTAGACTTAGAGTCTATAACTGCATTAAACAATGGATTAAAAAGCTATACTGGAACTATTTTGTTTGCATCACATGACCATCAATTAGTTGATACAGTTGCAAATAGAATTATAGAAATTACACCTAAAGGAATAATAGACAAACAAATGTCTTATGATGAATTTGTAGAAAATGATGAAATCCAAAAACAATTAGAACTTATGTACAAATAAAGAAAAGCACTTCTAACAATAATTTTATTAGAAGTGCTTTTTTTAATTAACTAAAATAAGCCACCGCCGCCGCAACCTCGGCCACCAATTCCACCAAAGCCTAGTAGTAAAAGAATTAACCAAATTCCACTGCCACCACCGATGCCAGTTCCACAGTTGTTTCCACAGTTATTTCCACAACTATTTCCACAGCCACAAGTAGGTTTACAGCAATTAGCTGGTTTACAACTACAACTATTATTACAACAACAATTATTATGTCTATGACTCATATAAATACCCTCCTTATTTTCAGATGAATAAGTAAAAGTTTAAGAATTTATTAAAGTGACTTAGTTACTTTAATAAAAATCCTATACTTAAACTTAAGTAATGGAGTTCTTTTGTATAAATATCACCACATTAAGGCGGGGAGCTTCTTTGTATAAATCGTTAAATAAAAAAAGTTGTAGCTGTACTTTAATATATTCTGAGTTTCTTTAAGTGTGAATAAAGAGTTTCAGTGAAGTTTAAAATAAAATAGATTAGCATATAATATACTCTTTATACAAAAAAATGAAAGATTAAAGAGTAAATGTTAGTATAAATATGTATACAATAACAAATAACAGCATTTTATTATAATATGTGATATTATAGATTTTATAATTATAAATATATTATTGTAGTTAAGGACCAGATACTTGTAGCAATCTCCTAAAAAAAGGGTTTCATCAAGAAACGTCGAATATATGTAAGAAGTATAAAAAAAATTGTAAATGGGGGTAAATGATATGAATGAAGATGATAATAAATCAACTGAAGAGGCTATAACAATAGTTTCTGATGTTGCAAAAGAAAAAGTAGATAAGACTATTAATACGGTGAAGGGTATTGCTAAAAATGTAAAATCAAAGGCTAATAAAGCGGCTACTTCTGCAAAAAAGACAGTGGCTAAGAGATCGATAGCTAAGAAAATTGATGTTGGCTTTTACGTTCAATATCAGGGGAAAGAGATTTCAAAACAAACAATACTAGAAAAAGTTTATGAAGAATGGGTAAAATCTCATAAAATTACAGAACTAAAAACTTTAGATGTATATATAAAGGTTGAAGAAAATATTGCCTACTGCATGGTAAATGGAGAAATCAAAATGGACTTGAAATTATCCTAACATAATTCCACAAAAATTAAAGAGGCTCGAGGCCTTTTTTTTGTTTATTTAGATTGTGATGAAATTTAAAAAGAAGCATTTACTAAAGAATGAGTTTGTATATTGTTTTATTTCTATGATATAATATTATTGAAATAACACAATATATAGACTATTGCAAAAACATTGCAAGAAGGCTGAAAAATAATAGTTTATAGTTCCGTCCAAGTGCAGAGAATCAAAATAAAATCATAATATTTTAGGAGGGATTTTTAATGTTGCAGGAGAGACTTAACAAAGTTTTAAAGACTATGAAAGCGAAGAAAATACCTCAGATGATCGTTTCTGATTCAAATGCCATTTTCTATCTTACTGGTAAATGGATTTTATCTGGAGAGAGAATGCTTGCACTGTATATTAACACGAATGGACATAACAAGTTATTTGTAAATGAGTTATTCCCTATAAGTGAGGATCTGGGAGTAGAAATGGTAAGGTATAGCGATACTGAAAAACCAGTAGAAATTCTTTCAAGACATATCGATAAAGATAAGCCAATGGGTATAGATAAAAACTGGCCTGCTCATTTCTTATTAAGATTAATGGAATTAAAAGGGGGAAGTACATTTGTTAATGGTTCTAAAATTATTGACAAAGTAAGAAGTTCAAAGGATGAAAAAGAAAAGGAATTTTTGAGAGCATCCTCAAAGATTAATGATATTGCTATTGATAAGATGATTAAACTTATTCCTGAAAAATATACTGAAAAGAAAATGGGAAAGATACTTGATGATATATGGGAGGAAATAGGAGCGCAGGGGCAATCTTTTGATCCAATCGTAGGTTATGGTGCTAATGCAGCGGATCCTCACCATGTAATGGATAACTCAACCGTTAAAGAAGGCGACAGTGTAGTTATTGATATTGGTTGTATAAAAGACTCATATTGCTCAGATTCTACAAGAACTGTTTTTTATAAAAGTGTATCAGAGCACAGTAGAGAAGTTTACGACATAGTTAGAGAAGCTAACAAAAGAGGTATTGAGAAAGTTAAACCAGGAGTTAGATTCTGCGACATTGATGCCGCAGCAAGAGACTATATTACGCAAAAGGGTTATGGAAAGTATTTTACTCATAGATTAGGACATTCAATAGGACTTGAAGACCATGAGTTTGGTGATGTTTCTTCTAGTAATACTAATAAAGTCGAAGTAGGAATGTGTTTTTCGATAGAACCAGGTATTTACATGCCAGGTGATGTTGGTGTTCGTATAGAAGATTTAGTAATAGTTACGCAGGATGGTTGTGAAGTATTAAATCATTATACAAAAGACTTAATTATTGTAAAATAAAATAACAGTGAACTTTAAATAAGTGTGAATTTTATAAGTAAATAAAAGAGCATTGATAAATTTTAAAATTATCAATGCTCTTTTATTTACTTAAACTCATTATAGACCATAACTATTGATACAATAAAAACTAATAAATATACCCAATATTTATTTTTATACAGTTTAGGATAAACTAATAATTAATTGTTCAAAGTTTTTAATCTTTTATTAGGAGGATATTAGGACAAAAAAATCGAATTTATTAAGTGGTCACAAAACAAACTAATTTTAAAAAAGATTCGTGTGCAAAGAAAGCTTGGTATAAAAATTATTTTTATTGGAGGAACAATTATGTTAAATATAGGTTGTCATTTATCAGTAGCAAAAGGTTATAAGGCTATGGGACAAGATGCTCTTAGCATAGATGCAAATACATTTCAGTTTTTTACCCGTAATCCTAGAGGCAGTAAAGCAAAAGAAATTGATCCAAATGACGTAGAAGCACTATTAGAATTATTAAAAGAAAACAACTTTGCTACAATACTAGCACATGCGCCTTACACTCTAAATGCTTGCTCTGCTGATGCAAAAACTAGAGAATTTGCGGCTATGATTATGGAAGATGATTTAAATAGAATGGAATATTTCCCAAATAGTTTTTATAACATTCATCCGGGTAGTCATGTAAAACAAGGCGTGCAGGTAGGCATAGAATACATTATAAATATGCTTAACAATCTACTAAAACCAGAACAAACTACCACTGTACTTCTTGAAACAATGGCTGGTAAGGGAACAGAAATAGGCCGAACATTTGAAGAGTTAAAACAAATTCTTGATGGAATTATTCTTTCAGGCAAAGTGGGTGTATGTCTTGATACTTGTCACATTTATGATGCTGGTTATGATATCGTTAATAACTTAGATGGAGTCATAGATGAATTTGATAGAATTATTGGTCTTGATAAGTTATATGCTATTCACTTAAATGATAGTAAAAATCCATTTGAAAGTCATAAAGATCGCCATGAAACAATTGGGGAAGGTTCTATTGGACTTGAAGCAATTACTAGAATTATTAATCACCCCAAATTACGTCACTTGTCATTTTATTTAGAAACTCCAAATGAATTAGCTGGTCATGCAAAGGAAATTAAGATATTAAGGGAAGCATATGTAGAGTAAGGCACATTCAAAGTAATAACAAGTCAGTATACAATCACAGTTGTGAAAATACTTAGCCATGCGTATCTGAATGCGAAATATCGAATTATTTAAACCTATATGTAGGAATATGAAGATAATCTTGTTAGAATGCCCATGTTGTGAAATTGTGATCTTATTTATATGATAGAATACTCCTTGTCGTCACGAACGAGTGGCACAGCAAGTTAAAAGTTAATTACTCATTAATATGTTTTCTAATGAAAATAATGAAGATTTATTTAAAAGAA
>NZ_JAENWL010000167.1 GCF_016650095.1 Clostridium sp.
GATAAAATTATCATGAGTAATCCAGAAATATCATTAAAACTATTACAAGTTATTTCAAAACGTCTATCTCAGACTGAAAATCTTGCCCAAAATCTTGCTACTAATGATGCAGAAATAAGAATTGCATTTATGCTTTTAGAATTTGGAGAAGAATATGGGACATCTACAAGCCAAGGCTTACAAATTAACTTACCTATTAATAGAGAAGAGATGGCGAACTATGTTGGAGTCACAAGAGAAACCATAAGTAGGAAGTTAAGTATATTTGAGGACTTAGGTATTATTAGTCTTAAGGGCAACAAAGTACTGATTATAAAACAAATAGATAAATTAAGATCATATGTAGAATAATAATTTCAAATCAACCTAAAAGCTATTATATTAGCCTTGGGGTTGATTTTTTTTGTAAATTAGGGAAAGAATAAACAAAGCTCCAATTTGGGAGATACTACTCTTATTAAAAACTTGTAACGTAAGTTACCGTATAATAGAATGAAAACTAGTATTCTATTATCAAAGAAGTTGATAATATCGATTATACTTTAAACATAAATTTATTAAAAAATAAGGAGGTTTAATTATGGATGCAATAGATTTAATGATGGATGAGCATAAATATATATCACGAGGATTAAAGGTATTTAGGAAATTAAGCATAGAAATATTGAATACTAATACTGTTGATTTTGTATCTTTTGAAAAGATGATTTTATTTGTTAGAAATTATGCCGATAAACATCATCACAATAAGGAAGAGGTTATCCTATTTAAAAAGATGGAAACTCAATTAGGTGAAAAAATGGTAAAAGGGCCCTTATCCGGAATGTATATAGAACATGATTTAGGAAGGCAACACATTAAACTTTTAGAGGAAGCTCTTTTGAGAGTTAAAAATGGCGACTTAGATTCACAAGTTGATATAATCGCAAATTCTATATGTTATAGTGATTTATTAATAAGACATATTGATAAAGAAAATAAATTAATATATTCCTTTGCTAGAAGAGCATTAAGTAAGGCTGACATGGTGGACATAAATGTAAGTTGTGAAAAACTTGAATCCATAGCAACTGAAAATCACTTGCAAAAGGAATATATAGATGTTTTAGAAATGCTTGAGAAGAAGTATGTTACAGATTAATTGATATACATTTATACTAAATCAATATTTATACGAGGAGGAATTTATAATGAGCAGATTTTTAGCACCAATTCACACTTCATTATTCAATAAAATAAAGTTAACTATAGTCTGTTTATAATTTTATATAAGCAGCTTAAGTTTTATCCAAATATCCGCTTTTAATAAAAAAATAAAATTGATGAGTAAGTACTATTATTAGAAATCGCAAAGTTATATCTAGTGCAAAATCATAAAATATAATGAATTTTTAATAAATTTTACTATTTTGATTTAAATCACATTCTTATAGATCAAAGTTAATTAAAATTATGTCATGGAAACAAAATTTATAAAAATAGATATAGAAGGGAGATTTTAAAGATGGATAACAAAAAAATAAAAAAATTAACCGAAGTTTTACAAAAATTAAACCAGGAGGGTGTAACTGAAGCTTTAAGAAAAGAAGCCTTAGATATTGTTTCAAATATAAGTCCTATTGAACTTTCAATTGCAGAGCAAAATTTAATAGAAAAAGGAATGAAGCCTCAAGATTTAAGACATCTTTGTGATATACACATGGAAGTTTTAAAAGACGAACTTGATAAAATTAAAACAAAGATTGAACCGGGTCATGTTGTGTATACCCTTATCGCTGAACACGATAAAATCCTTGAATTTTTGACACAACTTGAAGAAATTAATTCTAAAATTCAAAAGACTGAAAAATATATTAACAGTTTAGAAGAAATTAAAGAATTAAAGACTATTATATTTAATATATTAGATGCAGAAAATCATCACCAAAGAGAAGAAAAAGTATTGTTTACTGAGATGGAAAGCAGAGAAATTACTGGACCAACTCGAATTATGAGAATGGAGCATGAAGATTTAAAAACTAGGAAAAACTTTTTAAAAGTGACAGCAGAAGAGGCCTCTGAATTAAACTTCAATGAATTCAAAGAAAAAGTAGATGAATCAGCAAAATATATTATATTTAACATGAGAGACCACATATTTAAAGAAAACTATATTCTATATCCTACAGCAATAGAATCTATACAAGGAAAAGACATCTGGAATGATATGAAAAGAAGATGTGATGAGATAGGTTATTGTGGATTTACACCTAAAGCATAATTTAACATTATCAAACCGCATTTTCTCTAAGTTATTCATAAACCATGGTTCATAAAAAATAATTACTATAACAGTTGAATCTTAAGCTGATAAAGTGATTATTTTTTGATCACTCTATACAGCACTTTTTTCTTTTGCATACATAATTACCCCTAAGCTTCTCAATATCATGCCCTTCAAATATCAAAAACTTTTCCCTTAAAAAGCCAACCCTACTTCTACATATTCCAATACCCTTTTGTGGTAACACCCTATGAGTTGGTATAAAATAGGAAACTGGATTCTTCGCAACTGCACTACCAATAGCTTGTGCTGCACCTAGTTTTCCTAGTGACTCTGCCAATCCTTTATACGTGCAAACACTCCCTGCACCAACTTTAGAAACAGCATCAAAAACAGTTTGCTGGAAAGGTGTAAAATCTGTTAAATCCAACATCATATTATGAGTTCCTGTTTCTAAGAAATTCAAGGTTTCCTTAACTAACAAATGTATCATGGAATTTTGTTCTTTCTCCTCACTAAAGCTTTTTAAATCTATAAGCTCATTGCCATTGTTATTTTTCAAAGATAAATACTTTAACCCATTAGATGAAAAAGTAACACTTATGATATCTGTTTCTAAAAAATCAATAATTTTATTAACCTGCATTACACATTCTCCTTTTTAAAAGTCCCTACTGTTATTTATATCTTTCCAAACCTTATAATTTATTATACACTTCTTCCCTTGGTGTAATTCTAATAATTGACATATTAATTTTTCAACATTTTTATTAAATATTATCATGTAATTACCAACCCTTAATCTATAATCTTCTGGATTTCATTGCGGTATTTATACAGTCAGGCATGCCACCCCAAAAGTTTAAGTTGCGAAAGATACTCAAAGATAAATGAGTATATTAGCGCTTTGATAGCTTATTTGTTATTACAGCTGTTTACAAAAGAAAAGTAAATAATATGAGAAATGAAGTATGGTATGACTAATCATATTCGTTTAGAAACAAAAACTTCTAATATCAGTATTCCAATAGTAATAAGTATGAGTGTTAAGTCATACTTACTTTTTCGCAATAATTTGTTATGTTACAATAAAAGAACGTATGTGAAGAGAATTCCTCAGCTTTACTCTAATTTAGTAATACCAATGAGCTATAGAACAATTAATTGAATTCAAAAAAATAAAATGTACTTTGGAGTGATGTCGATATGATTAAAAGTAAAAATATTCCACTTGTCATGTGGGTGGCACCAAATCCTCAGAAACTTACTAGGAATTTTTATGCCAGAGAAACACTGCAGGTTGCCAGGGAACTTTTAGGGAAAATACTTGTACATGAAGTTAATGGAGTAAAGCTAAGCGGTAAGATAGTAGAAGCGGAAGCATACATTGGATCAATAGATAAGGCATGTCATGCTTATGGTGGTAAAATAACACCTAGACTTACTACACTATATGGTAGGCCCGGAATTGCATACGTATATTTCATTTATGGGATGTATCATTGTTTTAATGTAATAACAAAAGAAGAAGGATTTCCAGAAGGGGTCTTAATTAGAGCTATTGAACCAATTGACGGGTTAGAGTTAATGTCAAATTTCAGATACAAGAAACCTTATAATGAACTTACAAAAGCTCAAATTAAAAACTTAACCTCGGGCCCCTCTAAGCTGTGCATAGCCATGAGCATAAATAAAGAAAACAACAACCAAGATTTATGCACAAGTAAACTATATATTGAAGATTCTGTAGAAAACGAAATAGTCGAAATTATAGAAACTAAGAGAATTGGTATTGATTATGCAGAAGAGGCAAAGGATTTTTTATGGAGATTTTACATAAAAAATAATATTTGGGTGTCTAAAAAATAGAAAATAGAGTTCCAATGCTTATATATACATCCAAATTGACATTATTCCATTTCACAGTTTTAGCTACATAATCAAGTATTCGATTGGCAAGTATTAAAGCATCATCTTTGCCCTTTATAAAAGGTTGTATCACAAGAAATTCATCTCCTCCAAGTCTTCCAATCATGTCAGCTTTTCTTACAACTTCTTGTAACCTTTTTGCTACTTTTTTTAAAACCTCATCCCCTGCATTATGACCATGTATATCATTTATTAATTTAAACTTGTCTATATCAAAAAGCATTACTGCAAATTTAGAGTTAGCTCTTTTGGCCTGTTCTAGTGTTTTATTAAATTGGTACATTAAAAATCCTCTATTAGGAATATTGGTTAGCGAATCATAATTTGCAAGGTATTCAATTTTTTCTTCTGATTTCTTTCGCTGCGTAATATCACGAATAATATGAACACTAAACAATTCGCCGTTTATGCCTGTAGTTGTCGAACTCACTTCTACAGGGAAATTTGTACCGTCTTTTTTAATATGGACGCATTCGAACACTATTCCTTCTAATTCTGAAATTTCCATTTGATATTCAAAGTCTTTCATAGTTGAAGGATGCCTTAGCTGTTGTAATTTCATATCTAAAAGTTCTGAGTGGGAGTAACCATATATTTTAACCGCAGTTTTATTTGCATCAATAATACCCCCATCCGACTTGAGGTATAAGATTATATCCTTCGCATTATCAAACAATATAGATTGCTTTTTTAACACTTCATTAGCTTTGATAATATCTGTAATGTCATTAAAAAAAATAATAAACTGACCTTTAGTTGGACTAATTATGTTAACTTTAAAATGCTTGTCTAAGGTTTTAAAATATATATTATGATGTGTGCCTTTGCCGCTTAGTGCAACTCGACCACATGCATCAATCCAATTTGAATTTATCTCGGGGTATACTTCCCTTATTGTTTTGCCTATAATGTCTTTTTTACTCATGCCAAACATGGTTTCAACGGAGTTATTTATTTCTAATATTTTAAAGTTCATAAGAGCTCCATCGCTTCCATAAATGACCTCATTCAATATAAAACCCTCTTCTAAAGAATTAAATAAATTACTAAAATACGTTTCACAATCTCCATTGCAGCTATAACGTTTAAACATTTACTTACATCGCCCCCTTCACCATTAAATACTTATTTATACTTATAACACAAATATTCAATTCAATAAACTATGCTTTAAATAAAAGAAAGTCAAGAAAAGTAACCGTGTAATGATTAGATTTTCCTGACTTTTAATATATTTTTTTATTAGTTAGTTTTAATGGCTATTAGCACTAAAATTATATTACATTTTTTCAAAATCGGATTTTGTAACTCCACATAATGGACAAACCCAATCTTCAGGGATATCCTCAAACTTAGTACCTGGTTTTATTCCACCATCTGGATCACCTAACTCTGGATCATATTCATATGCACAGACTATACAAACATACTTATCCATAACAACATCTCCTCTTAATTTATTTATATTATCCTAATATTTGTTTTAAATCATCTTCGGGTGTGCTTATTGGTTTAATATCAAAAGTGTCAACTAAGAATTGTAACACATTAGGACTTAAGAAAGCTGGCAGTGTTGGTCCTAAGTAAATTCCTTTTACACCAAGTGAAAGTAATGCTAATAAATCTGCAACAGCCTTTTGTTCGTACCAAGTTAAAACTATTGCAAGCGGTAGATCATTAATACCACATTTAAATGCATCAGCAAGTGCTGAAGCTATTTTAACAGCTGAATATGCATCGTTACATTGACCTATATCTAATAATCTTGGAAGTCCTGCTACCTCGCCAAACTCTAATTTATTAAAACGATATTTTCCACATGCTAAGGTAAGAATAATACAATCGTTCGGAACTTGCTTTGCAAATTCAGTGTAGTAATTTCTTCCTGTTCTTGCACCATCACATCCTCCAATTAAGAAGAAGTGCCTAATTTTACCGTCTTTAACTGCATTCACTATTGTTTCAGCATGAGCCAAAGTTGCTTTATGTCCAAATCCAACTAGAATTTCTTTAACTTCTTCATCTTTTTCGAATCCACCAAGTTCTACCGCCTTGTTTATCATTTCAGAGAAGTCCTTATGACCATTCTCATCAGCATCTATATGTTTTACTCCATCCCAACCAACAACACTTGTTGAAAAAATTCTATCTTTATAAGAGTCTCTTGGTTTCATTAAGCAGTTTGTTGTCACTAGGATACAACCAGGTATGCCATCAAATTCCTTTTGTTGATTTTGCCATGCTCCTCCAAAGTTGCCTACTAAATGTTTGTACTTATTTAGTTTAGGATATCCATGTGAAGGTAACATCTCACCATGTGTGTAAATATTTATTCCCTTGCCTTCCGTTTGTTCAAGTAGCATTTCAAGATCTCTTAATTCATGACCAGAAATTACGATAAATGGTCCTTTTTTAATGTTTACATTAACTTTTGTAGGTGTAGGTGAGTTATATTTCTCATTATTAGCTTTATCTAATACCTCCATAATCTTAACACTCATATCTCCAGTCTTAATTAAGTACTTGATAAGATCTTGAAGATTTAAACTATCATCGGTAAGCACTGCTAAAGCTATAAAATAAAATTCATCTACTTCATCACTATTATAATTAATAAATCTAGCTTGATGCGCGTAAGCCGCAATTCCTTTTAACCCGTATTTTATAGTTTCACGGACCGATCGAATATCAGCATCTAATTCTTGATCATACATAACGCCTGCTTTTTTAGCATCCTCAAGAATTTGTTCTTTAGTATCACTTAAATTATATAGTGCTTCCTCGCCAGTTACATTTTCACCTATTGCTTTTTTTCGTACCTCTTCTTTTATTACTTGAGATTTTTTAAGCATATCCATATGAGACTTCGGATCAAAGTTTACATTGGTTAATGTCATAAACAATGAATTTTCAACAAATGAAACCCATGACTTATCAACTTTTTCACCTTTAACTAAAAGTTTAGTAACATAACAACTTATTCCTTTTAGTTGGTAAATAAGTAAATCCTGCAGCGCTGCAATCTCTGGAGTTTTTCCACAGACCCCCATTTTAGTACAACCTGTTCCACCGAAAGTTTGCTCACATTGAAAACAAAACATTTTTCCTTGCATAAGTAACCCTCCTAAATTTTCATATTGTAATAACATTATCTTACACTATTATTGTGTAAAGATACAAGACAATAAGCAATATAATATTTATTTTTAAATATTATATTGCTTATTGATATAATCACTTATCTCATTTACTGCCAAGAAAGAGTACATTTTATTTTGTTTGCACAAAATTATTTACAAGCCCTCATCTTATTAAAATATTTTTATATTATATCAAACACCCATATCGTTGTTACTAAAA
>NZ_JAENWL010000158.1 GCF_016650095.1 Clostridium sp.
TATTATTACTATTACTATTATTTTATAATCTAACTTTCATAAATATTATATGTAAAAGTTGTGTCTTACTGAAAAACTTCGAAGGCTTTACCTCCATAAGTCAGTAGGACCTTGAATGGGAGGCTACTATCAATTGTTCCTTATAATTGCAGTAAATATATGTTCGTGATATAATATATTGAAAATCTATTAATTTAAATACTATAAACGAAAGGAGTAGAGTATGGATAATATAATTAATTTGGGTATCCCTATTATTAAAAACATAGCATTTGCTATAGTAACACTTATAATTGGACTAATGATTATTAAGTGGATAACTGGTCAATTAAGTAGATACATGAAGAAATCCTCCCTTGATATTAGTTTAAAACCATTTATTTTATCTTCAGTAAATATAACATTAAAAGGTTTTTTGGTTATATCTATTATTAATATTTTAGGAATTGATACTAGTTCTATCGTTGCGGCACTAGCAGCATTGGGATTCGCACTTGGATTAGCTCTTCAAGGTTCACTATCAAATTTTGCAGGTGGAATACTTCTATTGTTTCTAAAACCATTCAAGGCTGGAGATTATATAGAGGCTAATGGATACCAAGGAACTGTTAAACATATGCAAATTCTTAATACAGAATTAATTACCCCTGATAATAAGGTAATTTTTATACCAAATGGAAACCTTTCAAATACTAGTATAGTTAACTATTCAGTAAATGACACTCGCAGAGTAGACTTTGCTTTTAGTGTTGGTTATGATGCTGACAATGTTAAGGTTATACAGGCTTTAAAAGAAATTGTTGATAATCATCCTAAAATATTAAGTGAGCCTGAACCATTTATAAGAATGTCGGAACATGGAGACAGTGCTATAGTATATACAGTTAAAGTATGGGTTAGTACAATAGATTATTGGACAGTATATTATGATATCATTGAAATGGTTAAAAAAGGTTTTGATGAGAAAAACATATCAATACCATATCCTCAAATGGATGTGCACATTAATAAAACCATAATGTAAAATATGATAATATGACAATTTTTAAGAGAAGCCATTTTAGGCTTCTCTTAATTCATTTGTACTATATCTCTTATTTAACTACTTAAAATCCAGTAGAGTGTTCTTGCTGTTTACTACTGAATTACGAAGTATATTTATTCAAATGGCTTTTATTTAATTTTTATCACTACTGAGCTTGTGTAAGCATTGTCAATCAAAGTATATGAAGATTGCCATTTTTATTCCATTCAATTAAACTATAAGTAAGCGCCACGCTTGATGCGCTAAAAATTAAAATATAGGAGTGATTTAATAAATGTGTGGTATCGCAGCTATAATTGGGAAATCCTTTGATAACGACGAAGAACCCTTAATGAAACATATGTTGAACCTTATGGACCATAGAGGTCCTGATGAATCTGATATAAAAAAAACACCTCAATGCTTACTAGGGCATAAACGCCTTTCTATTATCAGCCCCGAAGATGGGATCCAACCTATTCCAAATGAATCAGAGAAAGCATGGATTATTTGTAATGGTGAAATATATAATTACCAGCAATTAAAAAAAGAACATCTACAGCACCACCAATTTCTCCATAACTCAGATAGTGAAGTTGCACTGCATTTATATGAAGAATACGGGGAAAATTGTGTAGATTATTTAGATGGGATGTTTGCCTTTATTATTTCAGATTCCCGAAGTGGGCAACCATCGGTATTTGCAGCCAGAGACCCTTTGGGAATTAAACCTCTCTATTACGGAAAGAAAAACGGAAAATACTATTTTGCTTCTGAATTAAAATGCTTATACGGAATTGTAGATGAAGTCATTGAATTCCCGCCTGGAAACTATTTTACACTAGAAGATGGGTTTGTTCCTTATAGAACTGTGAAGACAATTAATGACCAAATATCCTTTTATAAGCAATATCCTTTAGATGAGACGCTTAAAGTTATTAAACGTCTTGTTGAAAAAGCTGTCAAAAAACGTCTAATGTCAGATGTGCCTTTGGGTGTATTACTTAGTGGTGGATTAGACAGCAGTTTAATTGCCGCCATCGCTAGCAAATACTATCAAGGTGATGGTCCAATAAAATCCTTTTGTATAGGGCTTAAAGGAAGTCCCGACTTGGCTGCTGCGAGTCATGTAGCAAAATATCTTGGAACAGATCATTATGAATATATCTATACGGAACAGGATATTCTGGAGGCAATTCCAAAAGTAATCTATAATTTGGAATCATTTGACCCTTCTCTTGTGAGAAGCGCTATTCCAACTTACTTTGTATCTAAACTTGCGGCTGAACATGTAAAAGTTATACTTTCTGGAGAAGGTGCTGACGAAATTTTTAGCGGCTATGCATATTTGGAAGATATCAGTGATGAGCTAGAATTAAAACGTGAACTACTAAGGGTGCTCGGATCTATTCATAATATTAATTTACAACGTTTGGATCGATTAAGTATGGCGAATTCTATTGAAGGACGTGTCCCTTTTCTAGATGAAGAACTGATAAAATATGTACTGCATATACCAGCAAAATGGAAAATGCCTCAACAAAAGGATAATATTATATCAGAGAAATGGCTTCTACGAGCCGCTTTCGACGGTACCGGATACATTCCCGATGATATATTATGGAGAAAAAAAGAAGAATTCTCTGAAGGCAGCGGAACTAAAGGATTCCTTGAAGAAAAATTCAATAAATGTATTTCTGATTTAGAGCTAAAAACAGAAATATCTCGAATTTATAATGAAGAGGGTCAGGAAATCCGTTCCAAAGAAGAACTTTATTTCTATAGAGTTTTTAAAACTTTCTACCCTAATCCTTCAATATTAAATACAATAGGACGATGGGCAGTAAATTAATTTACATTAGAAAGATGTGTTCTTTATAAATATATCATAAAACAGTAATTTGCTTATAGAGGTATGAATAACATAGCTGTAACCACTAGGTATTTCTTGCAAGATCCTTTATCATTTGGATCCCTCCATTAATAGTTTTTGTTTACTCCTATAATAAGTCACTAGTGAAAAAACATCAAAAAAATAGTGCCTTTTAAAAGGCACTACTTCAAATTAATACATCCAAAATATTTTTAATGGATATATTCATAAAATATTTTTGTATATCAAAATTCTTAAGTACATCATTCATTGACTCATAATCATAAGATACTCCTATAAGAGCATCTTCAACTACAGATATGTCTTTTTCACTAAAAAAGTCTCCATATATTTTTATGTTTCGGATTTTATTCTTTTCAAAATTCATAGAAGCCTGAACTATACCACCTACAAACTTTTTCTCTCTATCCATACTAAACTGAGGATTTTGTCCGTAGTTCCACTCAAAGGTAGAGTACTTCTCTTTAGCTATTTTATCGATTCTCTTCCAATCCTCTTCAGTAATTCGATAAATCTTTGCATCTTCAGTAGTTGTATACACTTCATTAAAAAGATACTCCTTAAATTCTTTGGTTGTCATTGGAAGCTTAAGATGATCTGAAATATTAGTTACACGACTTCTAATAGATTTTATTCCCTTGCTTTCAACCTTTATAGGATTAACTTTTAGTGCACTAGCTAAATCAGACATATTGGAAGAAAAAAGAAGGGTTCCATGGTGTAGCACTTTATCCTTATGTTTGTACTGTGCATTTCCAGAGAATTTCTTGCCATCAATGGTCAAATCATTTCTTCCTGAAAGTTCTGCTTTAACACCAATTTTGTTCAGTGCCAAGACAATAGGGGTTGTAAATTTTTCAAAATTTAAGTACTCTTTCTCTACTCCTGATCTAATAAATGAAAAATTGATATTACCCTCATCGTGAAATACAGCGCCGCCTCCGGTAATTCTCCTTACTACAGGAATATTATATTCCTTTACATAATCCATATTTATTTCACTGTAAGTATTCTGATAATTACCAATTACAATACACTTTTCATTTTGCCATAACATAAAACAATCTTCATTAAATTTATTCATTAAGAATTCTTCTATGGCAAGATTTTTATAAGGACCAGTATTGCTATGCACAATAAACAACATAATATTCACCCCTTTATTAGTTACTTATTTGGAATATGGATTGCCTGTTTATTTACTGCAAGAGCAGCTTCCCTCATTGCTTCACCTACAGTTGGATGTGCATGTATTGTAGTTATGAGCTCTTCAATTGTGCATTCTAGCCTTAGTGCAAGAGCAGCTTCAGTAATAATATCCGTTGCCCCAGGTCCTAATATATGAACCCCTAAAATTTCATCATAATTCACATCAGCAATAATCTTTATAACACCACTGGTTTCACCCATTATAAGTGCCTTTCCATTTGCTGCTAAAGGGAATTTCCCAACCCTATAAGGAACTCCACTGGTCTTTACTTGTTCTTCCGTGAGTCCCACAGATGCAAGTTCTGGTCTTATATACACACAAGCTGGTACAGTCTTATAATCCATTTTAGAGTTTTTACCCATTATCCTCTCAGCTGCAACGATGCCTTGTTCCGATGCTACATGAGCCAACATGTTTTTCCCGTTACAATCTCCTATTGCATATATTCCAGCCACATTTGTTTCCATATTATCATTTACAACAATACAACCTTTTTCTATTTTCACTCCTGATTTATCCAAATCAAGGTTTTTTATATTTGCGCGTCTTCCTACCGCTACAAGTACCTTTTCCGCCTCAATGTTTAATTGCTCAGTTCCTTTTGAAAATGCTACATTTAAATTTTCATTTGCTTTTTCAATTTTAGTTACCTTGCAGTCATTGTATATATCTATACCTTCACTTATTAAATTTACCTTAACCATTTCTCCAAGTTCCCTATCTATAGGGGGTAATAAAAATGGAAGCATTTCTACTATATGAACTTTACACCCAAAAGCACTGTACACACTAGCAAATTCTACACCTATTACTCCTCCACCAATAATCACCATACTCTTAGGTATGTTCTTAAGACTTAAGGCATCCGTACTATCCATTACCCCCTCAAGATCTTTGCCTTCGATAGGGGGTATAAAAGGGAGGGAACCTGACGCGATAATAACATTGTCAAATTCTACTTTCTGAGTATTCCCATCTTCACTAGTCACAGATATACTATTTTTTGATTCAAATTTCCCAAGTCCATTTATTACCTTTACTTTGTTTATTGATAACAAGCCTTTTACGCCTGAAACTAAAGTGTTTACAACAGTTTTTTTTCTACTTTGTACTTTAGCCCAGTTTACTTCAACATTTCCCTTTACTTCTATCCCAAATTTATCGCTTTCTTTTAGTTCATGTAACAACTTTGCTGATTGTAGCAGTGCTTTAGTAGGTATACATCCTACATTTAAGCAAGTTCCTCCAAGATTTGATTTTTCAATAAGGGTTACATCCCCGCCTAATTGAGCTGCTCTTATTGCAGCTACATATCCTCCGGGACCTCCACCTAAAACAACCACCTTCATAATAGTCACCTTCCTTATAGTATAAGTATTTCAGGTTTTTCAATTAACTCTTTAACTTTTGATAAAAACTTAGCTGCCATCGCTCCATCTATAGCCCTATGATCTGCTGTAAGTGATAAATTCATCAAAGGTTTTATTACAATTTCTCCGTTTATAACTACAGGAGTATCTTCTATTGTGTTTACTCCAAGTATAGCAACTTCAGGCTGATTTATTATTGGAGAAAAACTCTGAATACCAAACATTCCCAAATTAGTAATTGTGAATGTTCCTCCGCTCATCTCCTCTTCTATAAGTTTTCCTGCTTTAGCCTTTGAAGCCAAATCTTTAACTGACTCTGAAATTTCTTTTAACCCTTTGGACTGTACATTTTTTATTACCGGAACTATAAGCCCGCCATCTATTGCCACAGCAACTCCAATATTAATATAATTTTTAATTATAAATTCTTCCTTATCAACAGAACAGTTAACAAGTGGAAACTCCAATAATGCATTAGACAGTAATTTTACAAGTAAATCAGTATATGTGAGTTTACATACATCCTTTAGGCGATCCTTCATCCTCTTTAAATTGGTAGTGTCCACTTTAATATCATAAGTAACTGCAGGAGAAACACTCCAGCTTTCAAACATCCTTGATGCGATAACCTTTCTCATAGAAGTCATCTTAACTCTTTTTTCTTCAAATATAATGTTTGTGCTCTTACTTGCAAAGGCAAGTACATCTTCTTTCATTACCCTTCCATCTTTATTTATTTCAGAAACATTAACGTTTAACTCCTGTGCTAATTTAGCGGCTACTGGAGAAACTTTAGTGCTATTTTTTTCATTTTCAATATAATCTTCCACATCTTTTAAAACTATTCTTCCCGCGTGCCCTGTACCTGTTACTAATTGAATATTAATTCCACTTTCGGTTGCAAGTTTTTTAGCAACTGGAGCTGCCTTTACTCTAATTTTAGATTCCTCATCAACTATTGTTGATTTAACCTTTGAATCTGCTTGCACAGGGGTAGCAACTTCTTCACTTGCACCGGTTTCTTTAAGCATACTTGATATATCTTCGTCTATTGCAGCAATTATAGCTATCGGCTTTAAACATTCAGCAATATCTCCCTCTTGAATAATAATTTTTCTAACAACTCCGCTTTGATTTGCTTCAACTTCATTTACAAGTTTATCAGTGGACACCTCAAATAGTGCCTCTCCTGCATGCACTTCTTCCCCTTCATTTTTTATCCATTTTACGATAGTTCCTTCTGTCATTGTTAAGCCAAGTTTTGGCATTACCACAATATGTGCCATAGATAATCCTCCCATTCATTATAATTTATAGAAAGCCATCTCTAATTTTTAAAAGGAGGGAAATTCCCTCCTTCAAAAGATTAGAAAAGTGATTTAATTCCATTAACAATATCCTCAGAATTTGGAATAACTAAGTTTTCAAGACATTTTGCAAATGGTATAGGTGTATTCAAGGCACCTATTCTAACTACTGGACCATCGAGGTTGTCAAAACATTCTTCGCTTATCATAGCTGAAATCTCTCCACCGTAGCCTCCTCTTTTGTTTTCTTCAGTTACCACAAGTACTTTATGTGTTTTCCCTACTGATTCAAATATTGCCTTTTTATCAAGAGGATATAATGTTCTTGGATCTAATACTTCTACAGAAATTCCTTCAGTAGATAATTTTTCAGCAGCAGCGATAGCTTCATGAAGCATTTTACCTGTAGCAATAACAGTTACATCTGTACCTTCTTTATGCACTCTAGCTACACCTAAAGGTATAGGCTTAATATCATCAGGTATTTCACCCTTAATTCCATATAAAAGTTTATGTTCTAGAAAAATCACTGGATTATCGTCTTCAATTGAAGTCATAAGTAGTCCTAATGCATCCTCTGGAGTTGTAGGATATACAACTTTAAGACCTGGAACATGAGTAAACCAAGCTTCTAGGGATTGAGAATGTTGAGCTGATGCCGAAACTCCTGCTCCAAGAGGCATTCTTATTACCAATGGAAGGGATATCTTTCCTCCAACCATATATCTCATTTTCGCTGCTTGATTTACTATCATATCCATTGCAACGGTGGAAAAATCACTAAACATTAGCTCTGCTACTGGTCTTAGACCGGTAGCTGCAGAACCTACAGCACATCCAACAATTGCTCCTTCAGATATAGGAGTATCTCTTACTCTTTTTTCTCCAAATTCATCAAAGAGACCTGCAGTTACACCAAAACATCCTCCAAATGGCCCTACATCTTCTCCCA
>NZ_JAENWL010000074.1 GCF_016650095.1 Clostridium sp.
AATGGCAAAAACATTAGTACCAGCAGCAAGAGAAGGATTGAACAAATTTAAAATGGAGGCTGCTCAAGAAGTTGGCGTTAATTTAACAAACGGATACAATGGAGATCTTACTTCTAGACAAAACGGATCTGTAGGCGGACAAATGGTTAAGAAAATGGTAGAACAGTACGAAAAGAACCTTTAATCTAAATTACTAATTTACTAAGAGGTATATGCTAATCATATACCTCTTAGTTTTGCTATTTTTATATATGCGATTTTATATAAATGAGATTGTATTGAAGTTAAATAAAATATTTCATAGCCTTTGATGATTTAAATAAGCTATTAACTAAGTTTAAATTCTAAAATCTTTATTTGAATAGATTTACGCCCATTATATTCATTAATTTGTGGTGAAAAAATTAAATTTAGTTTCATTCCACGAGGATTCTTGAAATAACTCATATAGTTTTCTCCATATGTATCTTTTAGCATTTCAGTAAATTCTTCCACTCTATTAAAACATATTCCATCAATCCATTTATTTACACCAGACATTAAAAATTTTATTTTTAATGCATTAGCGTTTTGGCCTAATATATCTATTTTTAAAACCGTAACATTTTTTTCAGCAAGGATTGGAGATGAATTTCCTTTACCAAAGGGCTCTAAAAGTTGTAATTCATCTATTATATCGTAATTTATTTTATTAAGGGGCATCCGCTCATCTATTCTTATCTTTGGCATAATATCTTCATCTGTTAACTTGCAAATAAAATTTAATTTTTTCCTTAGCTTTTCTATATTTTCTTCTTTTATAGAAAGACCTGCAGCCATTGGATGACCTCCGAACTTTTCAATGAGCTCACTGCATTTTATTAATTCTTCAAATAAATTGTATCCCTCAATAGATCTTGCTGAACCTTTTGGGTTTTCGCGTCCTTTAGTTAATATTATTGTTGGCACATTAAAAGCTTCCCTAACACGCCCTGCTACAATTCCTGCGATGCTCTCATGTATAGTATCTTTATAAATTACTAATACTTTATCATTTTTAAAAGGAGAATTATTAACTATATCTATTACTTCTTCCACATTTTGCGATGTCATCTCTTGTCTTTTTTTATTAAGTTCAAATAATGATTTAGCTAGTTCTTTCGCCTTATTTTCTTCTTCACATAAAAGCAATTCAACTGAAATAGCTGCTGATTCTAATCTTCCAGTAGCATTTATGCATGGTCCTATTTGAAATCCAACATGATAACATTTTATTTCTTTATCATTAATACTTAAAACTTCTTTTAAACACTTTAATCCAAGATTTTTTGTATTTGTTAGCATCCCTAATGCATTTTTTGCGATTATTCTATTTTCGTCTATCAAATCCACCACATCACAAATAGTTCCTATTCCTGCTATTTCAATAAATTCCTCTACAAATTTTTCATCAATTCCAAGTTTTATATAGAGTGCTTGTACAAATTTAAGTGCAATACCTGCACCACACAAATGCTTAAAGGGATAATTACATTCCTTTTGTTTTGGATTAATAAGTGCATCTGCAATTGGAATCATAAAAACTCTGCTCCCAGCTTCATCTTCTTTAAATGCTAACTCATGGTGATCAGTTATTATGACGGTCATGCCTAGTTCTTTTGCTAATTTAACCTGCTCAATAGCTGCAATTCCATTATCACAGGTTAAAATCACTCCAAAACCTTGTGCCTTTAGTTTTTTTATCCTATCACTATTTATCCCATAGCCCTCACGTTCCCTGTCTGGAACATAGTATTCTGCCAGTGCTCCACATTGCTTTAATGCTTTATACATTATCACAGTACTAGTAACCCCATCTGCGTCATAATCTCCATATACCACTATTTTTTCCTTATTTTCAATGGCTAGCTTTATTAATTCTGTAGCTTTTTCCATATCTTTCATTAAAAATGGATCATACAAATCCTCTAGACTGGCCCTCATAAATTTTTTAATATCTATTTCATTATCAAATCCCCTATTAATTAAAATCTTAGCAACAAGCTCACTTACCCCTCCACTTCTTGCTAAAGCTTTAATATCTTTAGAGGTATTTCTTAGTAACCACTTTTTCTCCATATATATCTCCTGTTTGCTTATTTTTGTTGCAGTAAATTACCCTCTATTTTAAAATTAGATAACTTTCCTGTTATATTTTCCCATTAACCTTTGATGTCGTTAATACTTGTATTGTAGCATTCACTAAAACTTTATTTACTACTTTCATTATTTCTTCATCTTTTAGGTTTTCCATTCCATCAAATTCCGAAAAAATTGTTTCTCCATCCCCATACATAATTTCATTTACACATAAATTCATGCTAGTTTGAATAGATTTCTCAAGGGATATCATTCTTCTTAATTTATAACTTTTGCATAGTTTTAAAATACACTGCTCATCAAAATAATTTCTGAGATCCTTAACTTTTTCGATTTCGTTATTAATAATTTCTATAGCGTTATGTACATTTTCATATGATGTTCCAAGATTTATAGTAAAAAGTTTTATCCCTGTTTCGTTTTTAACTTTACTTCCTATATCATAAACAATGCCTCTCTTAGTCCTAACTTCATCATACAAAATACTGCTTGTACCTTCTCCGAAAACTAAGTTAAATATCTTTAAAGCACTAATCTCTCGCGAATTTAAATCATGAATTGGGAAACAATATTCGATTTTAGCACCTTGCACATCATCTCTATATTGGAAGTATGTTCCTGAGGTATTATTCTCGTATCTATACTCCTTGTCAGCTTTTATATGCCCACAGTCTCTAGTCAATTTATTATTAAAATTACCGAGATATTTCTCCACTATTTCGGTAATACTGTTAAGACTCAAAGAAGATATTACACTTACAACGCAATTATCTGAGGTGTAATGCTCCAGATAAAATTTTACAATTTGTTTAATAGTTATAGAACGGATGCTTTCCTGTGTACCTATAATCAAATCCTTTATCCTTCGATTTTTAAACCCATTATAAAGCATTGTATCTTCGCAAAACTGATACGAATCATCTTTCCATTCTTTGAGTTCTGCACTTATTACTTCTATTTCCTCGCGGAATCCATGAACTGGGAACGATGGCTCCAAAAGAATATCTGCGTAAACTTCAAACCCCTTTTCGAAATCTTCGTCTAATGTTGTACCATAATATACTACGTATGGATAGTTAGTCATTGCATTACAAAACCCAAAAGTTTCATCACATAATTTATTTATTTGGTATTCCGAGCGTGAAGTCGTGCCCTTAAACAGCATATGTTCTACCACATGAGCTATTCCGAGTGGTTCATTTTTCTCTTGATTTGCTCCTGCATTAAACCCTATTGTAAAAGAAGTTAAATTATTTTGCGATTTCTTGTATAATAACTTCATTCCATTTTTAAATATTACTTTTTCCAATTCATCACCTTCAATTTTTAATTAGGGGCATGAAAGTAAATAACAGGTGAAAGATGCGACGGATATTTCGTGAAAGACTAGGATGCAGGTTCTATTGATAGTTATACTATCAATAGATTCTGCAGACGAAGTATTTCGCGAAATAGACTAGTATACTGACTTTTTATTTACTTGAATGTCCCTTTAATTTAAATAGATAATATTTATGTGTTATTTTTGATTCTTTTGTTGTAGACTAATGTATACGCTAAAAGACAATCTTTACTTCATAAAAAAGGTGGTGACTAATTTCTTAAACATATTTTATTTAAGAATAATATTCTATGAATAATAAACATATAACACTACAGTCCTTAACTCAATTTATAAAGTATGCTTTAGTTGGTGCTACTAACGTTATAATAGATGTTGCCATATTAAATATTCTTTCTTATACCACAGGCATAACTCATGGAAGAATGTTATTTGTCTTTAACTTAATTGCTTTTTGCTTTTATTCAATTTGTGGTTATAAATTGAATACGAAGTTCACTTTTAGAGAAACATCTAAAACTAAAGCTTACTTTCAATACTCCTCTGTGCTGTTTTTTAGTATGATTTTAAATAGCTTTATGTTAGTAATATTAACAAGTAGGAATCCATTAACCCATCTTTTGCATAACCATAGAAATATAATTAGTTTAGACCACCTTTGGCTTAACATATCTATGTTACTAGGTTCTATGCTTATAGGTATAGTCGGTTTTTTGATTAATAAATTTTTTGTTTTTAATAGAAAAAAGACATGATAACATTTTGTTTTAAGTTATTGCATGTCTTTTTTATATTTTTACTTTAAAGTAACATCGTAAACGAAATCGTCAATGAGTCCACTTGTTAAGTTTTTACCTCTACCTGCTCTATTTTGAACGTTTATATCATCAATTCTTATAATCTTTTTTTCACCTTTAAATGAACTGACTGTTAAACTGAGCTCCTCGTCAAACGTCGTAGCTGTTTCATTGGAACTTTCTTCTTTTTTCACTACTGACTTTATCAAATCTACGAATATAACTTCATCTTCCTCTTTTAAGCTTATTCCTGTTACCCCAGAGGCAACCTTTCCCATAAAGTTAATAGTATTTACATTAAATCTTATACACATTGCCTTTTTTGTCACCATTAGTACATCCCTATCTACATTATCTCTACTTACTTTTACAAATGCTAATTTATCTTCTTCTGTTTTAAGTTTATAAACCATGGCTCCAAAAAAGTTTCCTTCGAGCTCGCTAAGCTTAGTTCGTTTTGTAAATCCTTTTTTTGTAAATAAATATATACTTCTTTCACTATTAAAATCATCAACAGACGTAATTTCTACTATTTTATCATCAATACTAAAATTGTCCAGTAGAGTATTAATACCTACGCCTTTCTTATCAATATTCTGAACCATATAGCTAGGTAATTTATGAACTAATCCTTTTTCCGTAAATATAAGCAGTGTGGAAGAGGATTTGGTATATGTGCTTAAGTTTGTATTTGTTTTTCTACTAGATATTTTTATTGCACCTTTTGCATTTATACTAATATTAAATTCTTTATAATCATGCCCCTGCGTAAATTCTAATTTTACAACTTGGTCAGCTGAAGTTAGATTAAATAACTGCGTGCCCACTATGTTTCTGTCAATAGCTTGGAGCACCGGTTCTTCCACAGAAAATTCTAGCCCTTCTTTAGTTGATACCTTTATAGAAGCTTCTTTTCTTGGCCCATCATTCAACCTAACATGGATAAGCTTTTCATTTTCTCTTAGTCTTAAAGCAGATAATTTAGTATAACTCGTAACGAATTTATTAAGCTCAGTTTTCTTTATATTTCCTTTGCTGGTAAAGAACATAAATTCCTTATAAGCAGATGCATTTTCTAGTGTAAAACAAGCAACAATTTTTTCTTTTGTTAAATCTATTCCTCGAATAAGGGTATCAAGTCTTTCCCCTTTTTCCTTCCACTTATATTCCGGTACTAAATCTCCTCTTAGTTGATACATATTTCCGACATCAGTAAATACCATTAACGTATCTTTAGTATTTGTTTGAAGTAAATATGTATTAAAATCGCCCTCTCTATACTCAATATCTTCTATATCAGTGTTTGACCTATTATAAGATTTCATTGGAACTCTCTTTATATATCCATCGTTAGATAGTGTTATCATAATATCCTCTACTACGATTAACTCCTCTACGTCTATTTTGGCTTGACTATCATCCTCAATAATTTCCGTTCTTCTTGGATCATTATATTTTTCTTTGATTATTGAAATTTCTGTTTTTATCACTTTAAGAAGTTCATTCTCATTTTCAAGGATTTTTTTATACCCCCTAATTAATCCTTCTAATTTTTTATATTCCTTTAAAAATATCTTTATTTCAAGGCCCGTTAACTTATATAACATAAGTTCAAGTATTGCTTCTGTTTGGATAGTTGAAAAATTAAACTTAGCTATAAGGTTAAGCGCCGCATCCTTTTTAGATTTTGAGCTTCTAACTATTGCAATAATTTCATCCATTACATCTATAGCCTTAATAAATCCTTCTACGATATGAAATCTATTTTCTGCAACTTCTAGTTCTCTTTGAGTTCTTTTAGTAACAACATCCTTTTGATGATTTAAGTAGTGCATCAATATGGTTTTAAGTCCCATAGTTTGGGGTTTACCATTGGCCAATGCTACCATGTTAAAAGATATATTACATTGAAGCTCTGTTTTTATCATTAAATATTTAAGTACCTTTGTAGCAGTTTCCTTATTTGTAGACTTTTTAAATTCAATTACAGATCTTAGTCCAGTTCTATCAGATTCATCTCTAATATCAATAATGGACTCTAATGCTTTTGAATGTTTTTTATCCGCAGTCATATCAGAAATAGATTGAAGTAATTTTGCTTTGTTTTTTCTGTATGGAAACTCTGTAATTACAATGCCAAGGCGACCAGTTTCTAGAACTTCAATTTTCATTTTAGAACGTAGCGTTACCCTACCTTCTCCACTCTCATAAGCAGCTTCTATAGCCTTTTGACCGATCAAAACACCTCCGGTTGGTAAGTCTGGTCCTTTGATGTGTTCCATAAGCTGTTTAACTGTAATTTCCTTATTATCAGCATAAGCTAGTACTCCATCAATTACTTCCCCTAGATTATGAGGTGGAATGTTTGTTGCTATTCCAACCGCTATACCAAAGGTTCCGTTTACAAGCAAATTAGGATATCTTGCTGGTAGTACAGATGGCTCCTTCTCTGTATCAGAATAGTTATCTACCATATCCACAACGCCTTTGTCAATATCCCTTATCATTTCAAGTGCAATAGGTGAAAGTCTTGCTTCTGTGTAACGCATAGCAGCTGCATTATCTCCATCTTGACTTCCCCAGTTTCCATGACCATCAATTAGTGGTTTTCTTGTAGCAAAAGATTGGGCTAGTATTACCATTGCACCATAAACAGAGCTATCTCCATGTGGATGGTACTTACCAAGAATATCTCCAACTATTCTTGCTGATTTAAAATAAGGTTTGTCCGGAAATGCCCTTAG
This sequence comes from Clostridium sp., assembly GCF_016650095.1. Lineage (GTDB taxonomy): Bacteria > Bacillota > Clostridia > Clostridiales > Clostridiaceae > Clostridium_AD. The sequence goes on from NZ_JAENWL010000074.1 coordinate 7,002, forward strand.
CATATATGCCCCATAAAGAATTCTTCTATGTACTGGTTTTAAACCATCTCTAACGTCTGGCAGTGCTCGCTCACGGGCAACCTCAACGGCATATGGAAGGTAGTTATCTGGCATTGCTTCTTCAATTGGAGTCATTATTATATTATTATCTTTAGGTACATCGATTTTTTTTGCCATTTAATAAACCCCCTGTTAAATCATTACCTACATTGTCGCTTCATCACCTATGGTGCTGTACTCATCACCTACGGTGCTGTACTCATCACCCACGGTGTTGTACTCATCACAAAATGTGATGCTAACGACTTTTAAAATCATCCTTAGAACTCAGCATATTTGTACATGTAATTTTTTCTAGGTGCAACCACATCTCCCATTAGAAGAGAAACCATCTTCTCCGCCTTTGCAGCATCTTCTATTGTAACCTGCTGCAGCGTCCTAGTAGCTGGATTAAGTGTAGTTTCCCAAAGTTGATCTGGATTCATTTCTCCAAGCCCTTTATATCTTTGGATAAGAGCACCCTTTCCAATTTCTTTTTTGGTCTTAGCTAATTCCTCATTACTATATGCATACTTAGCAACTTCTCCATTTTTGCCAGCCTTATAAACCTTATAAAGTGGGGGCATTCCCATATAAAGATGACCATTGGCGATTAAGGGCCTCATATATCTATAAATAAAAGTCATCCATAGTGTTCTAATATGATATCCATCAACGTCCGCATCACTTAAAATGATTATCTTACCGTATTTTAAATCTTTTTCAATATAATTTTCTAAAACTCCGGTTCCAATAGCAGTATTGAATATTTTAAGCTCTTCACTAGACAGCACATTTTCTAGCTTTTGCTTTTCAGTATTCATAATTTTACCTTTAGAAGGCATTATAGTTTGAAATCTTCTATCCCTAGCTTGCTTAGCACTTCCACCAGCTGAGTCTCCTTCCACCACTATAAATTCTGTATACTCTGAATCTTTTAGTGTACATACAGCAATCTTTCCCGCAAGAGGAGATGCACCCTTACCTATTTTTTTTCTCTCAGCTTCATTAATTTTTTTTATTTTATCACGCCTAGTTGCGGCAGAAATAGCATTACTTATTATACTAGTAGCTATTTCTTTATTGTCCTCTATCCATTCTAATATTTTAACATAGCACAATTCATTCATCATGCTGTATGCCTCATTATTACCAAGTTTACTTTTAGTCTGACCTTCAAACATTGGGTTACTTATTTTAATTCTAACTATTGCCGTCATTCCTTCTCTTAAATCGTCACCTTCAAATTCCTTATCCTTCTCTTTTAAAAGATTAAGCTTTTTAGCGCCTTCTTTAAAAGCCCTTGTCATCCCAGTTTTAAACCCAGTCTCGTGAGTTCCAGACTCAGTAGTTGGTATATTGTTAACGTAGCTAGCAATGTATTCTGTAGTTGAATCAGTAAATTGAATACACACTTCTCCGTATAAATTTATTCCATTAATTTCTTTATCACCTTGAAAGTATATAGGTTCCTTGTGGAGTAGCATTTTACTTTCATTTAGATAATCAATAAAATCTAGAAGACCCCTCTCAGAGTGGTATTCCTTAGCGATGTTTCCTTCTGTTCGCTTATCAATAAAGACTAATGTAATCCCTTTATTTTGGAACGCCAATTCTTGTAGTCTTTCATCAATAAAATCAGAATTAAATTCCAAGGTAGTGAATACACTTTTATCTGGCATAAAAGTAACCTTACTACCTGTTTCTTTTGTTTTCCCAACCATCTCAAGCTTGCTTACCGGTGTACCTGGCATAAGCCTTTTTAAATCATCATCATAGGCATATTCAAATCTTTGAGTGAAAATTTGTCCCTTTTGCTTTATTTCAACTAGTAACCATTCTGACAATGCGTTTACAACTGCGGCTCCAACACCATGAAGTCCACCAGAAGTTTTGTAATTCTTATTATTAAACTTTCCACCAGTGTGAAGTTCAGTAAATACCATTTCCACACCAGATTTATTTTTTAAAGGATGTATTCCTGTAGGAATTCCCCTACCATTATCAATAATAGTAACACTTTTATCTTTATTTAATATTATTTCAGCTCTATCACCATATCCATTAGCTATTTCATCTATAGAATTATCTAAAATTTCCCATATGCAATGATGTAGACCTTTGCTTCCTGTAGAACCTATGTACATACCTGGTCTTATTCTTACCGGCTCTAGTTTTTCTAGAGAAGTTAAGTCTGTCACATCATAGGTTTCAATTTCTTCTTTATCAAAACTCATAAAAATCCTCCAGTAAAATTTTCTTATCCTTTTGTTATTTTATATGTTTATGAGCAAAAGGTAAAGTAATTTAAATAAAAAAACAGAAACTAGCGTTCTGTTTTTCTGATGTTTCTATTTTTTTATGTTATATTTACCCAATTTTCTATTTCTTCTGTAGCAGTTTTTATGTCTACTACTTTAACTTTTAATTTATAATCATATTTGTTGGAGCCGTGTGTGTACATAGGATCATAATGTTTTATCATAAGCTCACTTACCACTTCATCATATTCAGATTTTAAAACTAGTTCAGAATATCTTACAACATTTTTTTCTCCAATATATTTCCCCAGTCTTTTTAAACATTCAATTATTTCGGCCTGACAGTTCTCCTGCTTTGTATACTCTTTAATAATAAGATCGCATCTAAACTCAATGTCTGCCTCCACAAATATATGTACACCCTTTTTCATTTTCTCAAATATAAAATCAGGTATTGTAGTGTTTCCTATTCGTTTGCTTTCTGCTTCGATAAACACATATGAACTTTTAGCAGATTGCAACATATGATATATTTTAGATTCAAATCCCTTTTGACTGGCTGTTTTTCCAAGGCCTACTGTACCTAATAATGATCCTCTATGATTAGCAAAACCTTCTAAGTCTAAAATATCAAATCCATCACGCTCTAATTGTTTAAGTATTTCAGTCTTTCCAACGCCAGTGTTACCATGTAGAACAATGTATTGTACTTTTTCATTAAGCTTTGGTAAATTCTCAATTACAAACTTTCTATATCCCTTATATCCCTCATTTATTCGCTCTGTATTAATACCTAGGGAGCTTAGTAACATACCAAGTACGCCACTTCTCATTCCACCTCTAGCGCAAAATAACACAATCTTATTGTATTGTTTATCTAATTCTTTAATTTCATCATAAATGCGAAGTAATTTTTTAGACGCTACTTCAAGTCCAATTCTTTTTGCTTTTTCAACACTTTCCCTTGTATACACAGTACCAATAATTTTTCTTTCTTCATCATCAAATAAGGGAATACTAATTGCTCCTTTTATAGTTCCTTCCATGAATTCACCTGGACTTCTTACGTCAATTAATATATAGTTTCCTTCAATTTCTCCATATTCTATGGTTTTTAACATTAACTTTCCTCCTTGGTTATCAACAATTATATTAAGGGCATGAAATAACCGGCAGAACAAAACTTTTCTGCCGGTTATTTCAGTAATTCGCTTTAATTTTCACTTTGCTAAAGTAACTTATTAGTTGGTGGTAATACTGCCGCAGCTAATCTTGTCAGATATTTTATGCTCTCATCATCTATGTTGCTTTCAAAATTCATTAAACGAATATCTTCTTTTGTAAGCTTAATAGCTTCTTTTTCTTTGAAACTATTTTCGCTGTTTTTATAGTTAGTTTCTACATATTGAACTGCTTTTGAAATAATTCTAATAATTTTCTTTTCATTTTCAGGTGTGGATTCACTATCTACTAAAGAACCAAGTATTATATTAGCAAGACCAAAGTAGTCATCTTTAATATTTATATCTCTATCTTTTAACAAATAAGCTAAATAACCAATTCCTGTTACTAAAAGCACTATTAATACATATTGAATAATTATATCCGCCATCTATTACACCACCTTTTATTTGAATTTATACTACTTTATATGCTATTCAAATAAAAAGGTGTATATTTTTCTTTTAAATCACGCAAAACTAACTTCAAATTAAAAAAGTCTTTCAGAATAGTTGATTTTACTCTTAAAACAGATATCAATAAAATCCAACTATAATTTTATCATAAATAAAATCGTAAATCTATCCTTTTTTTCAATTCTATCCAGATCGGTAGTCGTTTAATCATTTATCTTGCTTAATTAATAAATGGAGCTAGGATTATCCCAGCTCCATTTTATTAAATATTTATGACTTTTTTCCCCGCAAATGTTATTGCACCCATGGCAAGGATATTTAGTGGATCCACATAATTCCCTTTTAACTGATACTTCTCATAAGCAACAGAAAGCTCTGTACATCCTAAAATAAACAACTGCGCTCCATGCTTTCCCATGGTTTCAACAGTTTCATAAAATCCTGTTAGATTCGCACCCCGGATTCCTTCTTTTATTCCATAAATGAGATCTGTAACTTGTTTTTGGTCTTCTTCATAGGGTTTTATAAGTTCTATCCCATATTTACTAAATACCGCATCATAAACGCCGCTACTGCAAGTTCCCTTCGTAGCTAAAAGGCCTATCCTCTTAATTTGAGGATATTTGTTCAATATAAAATTTGCTGTTTCATCTATCATATTAAGGAACGGTATTTTTATCTCTTTTATAATATCCTGATAAAAGTAGTGAGCAGTATTACAGGGCATAATCAGGTAATTTGCTCCCATGGATTGAAGTTTTCTGGCTGATTCAATCAAATACTTCTTAGGATCCTCCCCCTCTCCAATAATACTGGCCGTCCTATCAGGTATGGATGTATTATTATCTATTAAAACACGAATATGATCTTGATCACATGTTGCATAGGTATGACATACAATTTTCCTAAACAGTTCAACGGTAGCTAAGGGTCCCATGCCCCCTATAATCCCTAGTGTTTTAGACAAAATCTCTACCTCCTTTAAAATCATTATTCTATGATGAAAGTGTTTTAACTATTTGCTTTTACATTTTTGTTGTTTAAACTCAGTTTTTTTTCTGATGCATCAACTACGACTGAACAAGATGCGTCTCCAATTACATTTACGGCTGTTCTAACCATATCTAGGATTCTAT